>CAJWZC010000016.1 GCA_913049915.1 uncultured Colwellia sp. | reverse complement strand
CGTTCTAAAAAGGCACCTTCACAGTAAGCAAAATAGTACAGCCATAACCGTTTAAACGTTTCATCATATCCCAATGTCGAGAGCGTTGACCATGATGCTAAAAAGTTATCTCGCCAGTGCGCTAATGTTTTCGCGTAATCAAGCCCAATATCATCAAGCGATTCAATAACCATCTCACTGTGGTCAGTAAGGTGTTGGCTAAGTACATTCACTGACGGTAAAAATCCACCAGGGAATATATAACGTTGGATAAAATCAACATTAGTTTTATAATATTTAAACCGTTGATCGGCAATAGTAATTGATTGTATCAGTAATTTGCCACCTTCTTTAAGACGATCATTGCATTGCTTAAAGAAACTCGGTAAAAAGTCATAACCAACGGCCTCGATCATTTCAATAGAAACTACCTTATCAAAACTACCATTCAAATCACGGTAGTCTTTTTTCAGTAAAGTTATTTTATCTCCTAGGCCTAATTTTTCTATACGATTTTGTGCGTAGGCATGTTGCGCATCTGAGATAGTTGTTGTCGTTACATGACAACCATAGTTCTGAGCAGCATAAATAGCTAAACCACCCCAACCTGTACCGATTTCAAGCAAGTGATCATCAGCATTAAGTGATAATCGTTGGCAAATTGTCGCTAATTTATGCTGTTGAGCTTCATCTAACGAAGCACTCTCGTGTGGATAAATAGCTGATGAGTACATCATGTCTGGGTCTAAAAATCGTGTATATAATTCATTACCTAAATCATAGTGCGCTAATATATTACGCTTTGAGCCTGACTGGGTATTTCTATTTTGCCAGTGGCTTACGGTATTTTTCAGTTTACTGGACCATGATTTGTTTGCTTCAAGGCTATCAGTTTGTTGCTGTGCTTTAGCAAAAATTCGAATAACATTGGTTAAATTCGGACTACTCCACTTACCTTCAATAAAAGCCTCAGCTGCACCAATACTGCCACCTTTAACAAAGTCACGATACACACTGATATCGTGGATATGTATTTTTCCATTAATACTTGAATCAGTAACATTTTCAGGAAAATAAGAATGAATATGCCCTTCAACAACTTCTAATTGACCATAGCTGAACTTTGCAAAGACACCCATGACTAAACTACGACAGCGCTTATCTAACCAATTAGCTTCTTTTAATACTCTAACGCCTTCAATCTGTTCCATGGAGATCCTCAAAATCTTATAATTTACAAAACGTTGGTAATTACCAACTAATCAGCTTTTTGATAACCAATAAAGGGTACACGTTTGACAAATAATTTAAGTGCTTGCCAGTAAATACTTAGCACCACTTTTACAGTCATTACCGGTAATTGACACCAAATACGTAATAAGCTAGTTTTAGTGAAAGGTTTTCTTTTCATCACTAAACTTGCATCAAATAACTTATTCACCTTGCCACTTTTTTCATCAATTACCTTGTTTTCAATTTTAACTAGTAACTTGTCGTCAATAGAACAAGGCGGCTTTATCTGCCAATAATAAGTCATTGCTAAATCCATAAATGGTGATACTTGAAACATTTTTTTACTGGTTTTATCTAGTTGCTCATTTGACAAATCGATTAAGTAATAATGACGTTCATTCCAAGGTGTATTACTCACTTCCGCCAACATTTGTGTGCATTGATCATTATGGTCATAGCAAAAATAAAAATTAGCGGGGCTAAAATAAATACCAAAGCATCTAACTTGTACCAACATCACAATTCTTTTTATATCTGCATGACCTGCTAATACCTGTATTTTATTTCTTATACGGCTAGTTAAAGATGAGGGATCACTTACTAAGTTATTCTTTAAGTTCCCTTTTAAATTTTCTTTTAAGTAATCTTTTGCTACAAAACGTAAAGGTCGATACCAAGAAAATCCAAAAACACCTAGGCTTCCCTCAGACTTTTCAACATCAGAAAGATCAAGCGCTAGCATAAATAAACGGTAATCAAAACTATGTTTTTTAGGGCTAAAGCGTCGGTGTATCACATTACCAAGATAAATATGACTATGACTAAATGAATTAGACATGCTCATCATCTATCGCTAAATGACAGTCAAATCGTTTTGCCACTTCAACGGCACTTCTTACACCGTCTTCATGAAAACCGCTGTGCCAATATGCGCCAGCAAAATGGGTATGATTGTGACCACAAATTAAATGTCTTTGCTGTTGAGCTTTAATCGAGGCTGAGGAAAATACAGGATGGTGGTAAGTAAACTCCCTTAGTATTTCCTTAGGGTCAATGTCATCATTTTGATTTAAGGTAACACAAAAGGTATGTTTACTTTGAATGCCCTGCAATATATTCATGTTGTAAGTAACACTAGCCGACTTATTACGGTCATGACTTAACTGATAGTTCCAACTTGCCCAAGCTTTTTTCCGTTTAGGTAATAATTTTTTGTCAGTATGTAATACAACGGTGTTCGCACTATAAGGCATAGCTGATAATACCATTTTTTCATCTTGGTTTACATCCTCTAATAACGCCAATGCTTGGTCTGAATGACAAGCAATAACGACTTCATCAAAAGTTTGGCTAACTGAATTTTCAAAGTGTAACTGTATTTTATCATCACGTCGAGTAATGCCTGTAATAGCAGAATTAAGGACAATATTATCCTTAAAAGGTGCACACAATGGCGCTAAATAGCTACGAGAACCTTGAGGAATAACATACCATTGTGGTCTATCAGCAATATTTAATAATCCATGATTATGAAAGAATTTTACAAAAAATGTAAATTCAACATCTTCCATTTGCGCTAATGAGCTCGACCAAATAGCCGCCCCCATAGGCAGAATATAATGTTCCGCAAAAAAGCCACTAAAGTCATGTTGAGTTAAAAAAGTACCTAACGTTAAACCTTCAATATATTGTTCTTGCTGAAAAATACTTTTGCACAGTTTATTAAAGCGTAAAATTTCTTTAACTAATAACCAAAATGACGGTTTAACAATATTTCGTCGTTGGGCAAATAAAGTATCTAAGTTGTGGCCATTATATTCCAAGCCTGTTTGGCAATTATGTACCGAGAAACTCATTTCTGTTGGGGTTTTCCCTATACTAATTTCGTCCAACAAGGCTAAAAAATTAGGGTAGGTTTTATTATTAAAGACGATGAAACCAGTATCTATGGCAAATTTATCACCTTCTTTTTCTATATCAACCGTTGCTGTATGTCCACCGATACAGTCATTTTTCTCAAATACAGTAACATTATATTTCTTTGATAATAAATAGGCTGCAGTTAAACCAGAAATACCGGATCCAATAATTGCAAAATTCTTCATTTTTCATCTTCCATAGTATTATTCTGCTCTGTTTTATTTTTACTGATAATAAGTGATTGCCATAGGGATGAAGGTAAAATAGAAAGTATTTTCATGAGAAAGGTTAACCGCTTAGGGAAGTGAAGATATTTTTTACGCTTGGTAATACCTATAATCATTCGTCTTGCAGCTTCTTCACTACTTAATAAAAAAGGCATCGAGAAATCATTTTTATCCGTTAGCGGCGTACTAACAAAACCAGGATGTACTAAAGTAACGCCAATGTCATACTCGACTAAATCAAGTCGTAAACTGTTAGCTAAGTAGTCGATACCAGCTTTTGAAGCGCCATAAGCTTCACTGCGTGGAAAAGGTAAAATAGTAGCACTAGAGCTAACAAAAACGACCTGTCCACCCTTTTTAACTTTAGGAAGAAAGTGTTGTAGCAAGGCACCTAAGGAAGAAAGGTTAGTGTCAATAATATTAGCAAATAACTCACCATTAAAGTTTTTTGCATCATCAATATAGCGACAGTCGCCTGCATTTAAAATAAGTACATCAAGCACTTTAATATCGTCAGCCGCCGAAGCTATTTCTGCTGGTTGAGTCATATCAAAGTGACATATTTTAAAAGCACTAGGGGCAATATCCGTAAGTTTTTCTTGGTTACGGCCACAAGCAATGACTTTAGCGCCTTGTGTTGTATATTGTTCAAATAACGCCAAACCAATACCAGATGTAGCGCCAGTAATTAAAATCGTTGGTGCCATCATTAATTAGCCGCCTTAGTCTTTATCCACTTAGTTAGCTTACCTAATACGGGTAATTGTTCATAAAGCATTGCACCTAAATCTAGATAATCTCGATGATAAATGACTTTATCGTCCTCTCCCCTGATATGGGAAGTACCTAGAACGGTTACCGGTCTTCCTTTATTTAACTTTGGATGCTGATAAGTCATGGTCCAAAAAATGGAAGCTTTCGAGTTTTGCCAAATCACATCATCAATAACAAACTCACAAGAAGAGAGGTTTTGATAGAGGCTTTTAAAATATTGATATAAATCGTCATAACCTTCTACATGATGCATGGGATCAATAAAGATAACCTTATTATGGTAAATCGTTGACAATAAATTCAGATTATCTATTGATAACTTTTGATACACAATGACGAAATGACTCAACCATAGAGGGGCGTCTTGTAGTCTATCTTCTAACCTATTATTTTCTGTTATATTTTCCATTCTATTACCTTAAAAATGGCGATGTCAGCATTTTAATTACTATTTATCATAGATAAATCATACTTTATAAAAAGCTAATGCTTTTAATCTTGCTTCTTTGTGTTCAACAATTGCTGGCCAATAAATATTTAACTTATTATCATCAATATACTGATGAGGAAAGTGGATTGCCTTATCAGAAATACTTTTAAGCTCTGGTATATACTTACGTATGAATATACCTGTTGGATCAAAACGTTCACTTTGTCTAATAGGATTAAAAATTCTAAAATAAGGTTGGGCGTCACAACCTGTACTGGCTGCCCATTGCCAGCCACCATTATTTGATGCTAAATCGCCGTCAATTAGGTGCTGCATAAAATATTTCTCACCTAAGCGCCAATCAATTAATAAGTGTTTAGTGAGAAAGCTAGCGACTACCATCCGAAGTCGATTATGCATCCAACCTGTTTGATTAAGTTGTCTCATCGCCGCATCGACTAGGGGGTAGCCAGTTTTTCCCTGACACCATGCATTAAATAGGGTTACATCGTTATCCCACCGCATATCTTGATAGTTTTCTTTATAACATTGATGTTTAGATAAGCGTGGTTCATGAAAAATAAGATTTCGATAAAACTCACGCCAAATAATCTCATTCAACCATGAAAACTCTTCACTGTCGGCTGCCAGTAGTAGATCAGGGTACTTGTTAAGTAATAATGTAAGTACATAACGAGGACTGATAACGCCAGCAGCTAAATAAGGGGAAATACCTGAGGTACCTTTGACTGATGGAATATCTCTATTATGTTTATAACTACTAATTTTATCTTGATAAAAGCTTGGCAGTATTTTTTGTTCAAAAAAAGTAGCAAGTGGCCAGGTACTTGAAAGACTTTTCTGACTCTCACACTCTTTATTTGTGTTAGTAGAGTGAGAGGGTAGCGCTATGCTTACCGAGCTGCTTGATACTTTGCCTAAATACTCAAAACCAGCTTGCTGAACATAGGTTAACCATGCCCGCTTAAACGGGGTAAAAACCTTATACATAATAGCTGACTTATTAAGAACTTTACCCTTAGGCACAATTACGTCAGCTTCAAATAAGGTTAATGAACTACCACTAGCCTTTAATTTCGAGCATAACTCCTTGTCACGTTGCTGTTCATTAAACTCAACCTCACTATTGGCTACAACCTTAGTAATTTTATGTCGTTGGCAATAATCACTTAAATATTCCTTTTGCTGGGTAAAATCATCCGCCTCAATCAATTCAAGTTCAATATTAAGCAGTGCTAACTCTTTAACCAATGCATGAGCATGACGTTTGATAAAATCTATTTTTATCGGCGACCAGTCGTGTTTTTGCCATTGTTTTTCACAGACAAAAAAAACGGCTTTACGCGGTTTTTCTGAGTCTGGTTGACTCAGAAAGTAGTGTAAAGCCGGATTATCATGTGTTCGAAGATCATTACGAAACCAAAGTAACAATTTATTTCCTTAAATATCTGACTATTTCTAATTAACTATATGACTTACTTTTTAATAAACTACCTATTTAAGGTGATGGTTAATCACTATTAATAAGCATATCTTAATCTTAAATCATCAGGATATGGTGACAAATAAGATTGCCTTGTCAAGTAGTCTTTTGGGTGGTTAAGTAAATAGTGTTTAATTAACGTTAAAGGTGCCATTAACGGAATGAGACCTTCGCGATAAGCATTAATCTGTTCACATAATTCTTGTCTTTCATTCGCTTTTAAATGCTTTGAAAAGTATCCCTGAATATGCGCTAATGTATTAGCATGTTTTTTACGCGTCGCAATGATTTTAAGTGCCGTCATTAGGCCTAAAATGTATTGTGACGCGACATGTTGAAGTGGTAAATCAGCTCTGGCTAATAATTGACCCAATGCTTTATAAGCAATTAAATCATGACTCATCAAGGTGCACTTGTAATGACTATGGAAGGTAGTTAACTTGTGTTTTGTTAGTCCTGAGTCAAATACAGTTTGCCAATGTTTATAAGCAAACACTCGAGCAACAAAGTTTTCACGAATTAACGGATCATTTAAACGACCATTTTCTTCACAAGGTAATAATGGGTTAGCATCCATAATCTCCTTAGCAAAAGCACCAACACCGTATGAAGGTAAAGCATGACCTTCAGGACTATAAATCTTGACTCTCTCCATGCCACAGCTAGGACTTTTAGCGCAAAATATGTAGCCTGTTAATGATTTAGTCATACTGGCTACTTTCTTACCGTAGGCTTTTAGTGCCTCAGTTACATCACCACTACCATCTTTTTGAGAAACATGAATAACATCATCACGTTTTATTTGACGAATAGTGGGTCTAGGAATAGGTAAGCCTATCGCAACTTCTGGACAAAATGATTTATAAGTAACATGGGTAGAAAATTCTTTAATACAAAAATGAGACGGTTTATTACTGGCATCAAAACGAACTTTCTCACCAATTAAACAAGCACTAATACCAATTTCTATCTCTTTTTTATCAACTGTATAAATCATAACTACTACCTTTGTATATCTTATTCTAATTTCTAATCTATAATTTATCGTACGCTAATAGATAAACGAACCTATTGGATTTAGTAATTTATTTATGCCTTGAGTAAAGTGAAGTGCATCGTTGGCAACAGTAAAACAAAGACAACCATTAGTAGAGACTGGGTTATGCTGATGAGAGCCATCAAGCATAATAAAATCTCCTTTTACATACTCGCCACTTTCATCATGAAAAGAACCGTCTAATAATACGGTAAGTTCAAAACCTTTGTGGGTATGCTCAGGTATGCCACCTCCAGGTTGTATATGCAATAAACTACTATGAATTTCATTTTCGTTTAATAAAATACGTGATCGCGTTAACTTACCTATATGAGAACTTTTACCCAGCTTCATACTACTTAATACTGCAGGTATAGTGTACTGTTTATCATTAAAACTAACGGTTTTCTCTACTGCAGGTAAAGCAATATCAATATCAGAAGACTCAACAATATCATTTATCATATGGTTAAAATCTATTGCTGCAACAGTTTCTAATGATTCGTTGTCAACAATGAATCGGTCTAAATACACTTCTTCAAAGCTATGTTCAGCGACTTGTTCAGTCAACTGACTAATGGTCTGCTGACAAACAGCACACATATCAGCGTGAATAGCGATACCCGCAGATAATGATGCTGGTAAATCACCATTAACAAATGATTTAATTAGCTCAAATTTAGGGTGATGGTTAATCATGTTTTTCTCCTAACTGTACTTTGAGTTTTCCTAACGCTAACCGTAATCTCGACTTAACGGTGCCCAGCGGTAAATTAAGATGAATAGCTAACTGCTCTTGTGACATTTCTCTGAGATAAAAACCTTTTATAACGTCTTGTTGAGCTTGCGGAAGCGCTTCTATAACACTGAGTAACTTTTTATCCGCCAAATGGTCATCAAAACCTTTACTTTCACAGCTCATGCTCTCGGCTACAGGCCAAATGTCATCACTTAGATTATCTTCTTTATTGCCTTGAATTTTTCTTAGCATATCGAAAGTAACATTGCGCATTACCGTATAAACCCAAGTTGTGGCAGCACCCTTATCTTTATTGAATAAGTGTGCTTTTCTCCAAACATTACTCATAGTGTCTTGCACTACTTCATTAGCTTGTGCTTCATTGGGAAACTTACCACGAGCAATACGAAGAATTTTTGGTGCAAAAAAATTAAACAAATGAGTAAAAGCTTGTTTGTCTCTACTTTGTGCAATAGCATCTAACCATTGACAAAGTTGTGGATGATTTATTTTATCTGACATATTAGTAGATTTAGCACTTGTCTCTTTGCTTAGCAAGTTAGTCTGCATTGCTTCGTCCCACTATTTATTTAAATATTACGTTTTATACGTTCAAATAAATATCAGGATCACTTTAAATAGGAGTTATTTTAATAATTATTTATATACTTTCTAAAACCTACCTAAGGATAATTGATTCAACAAAGTTTTTCGCTTCTTTAAAGCTATAACTAACAACAAATGCATTCTTTACATTTAACTCAATTGGTAGTATTTCTAACCACCTTGCTAATACCCAATTACTATCATTGAGTATTTTTTTTGGGTATAAATCATTAAGACCTTTATTCTCTGAAAATACAGTAGCTAACGAGGTAGATAATTCTCCATTAATTTTATCAATATGAACTTCTGACCAATGTTCAATATGGCTAACGTCACCAAAGTGTAGATTATCTTTGTCATGCACTATGCTAGAAATACTAACCAAACACTTACACTTAACCTCAATCTCTAGAACACCATCTTCACCCTTATCAAAATTAATAATATCAACCCAACTGCCCCACTGCATTATTGAGTCCTCATCATCAGTATTTATACTGCTATCATTTAGCCAAATAACAAAGCCTTGACCGGATGAAGCAAGACTAACCATTTTTAAATATCGAGGTTCAAAGATCCGTAACTTGGTAACACCATCAGGTAATAAAAATACTGGCAAGGGAAATATGGGTAAGGTCACACTTGTTTTATTCATAGTAATATCCCTGTCTAGTTTATATCTATATATACGTAAAAAATATCTAAACGATCAGTCTCATAATAAAAAAAGCCTCTGAAGACAGAGGCTCATAATCGATTGAGTTAATCAAAGTATTAGAATGCTATAAGAAGAATACACCAACTATCTCAAACTATAATACTAAAAATAAACTTTTAAAATCAGTTATCTAATCCATAATTACGGTATCAATAACATGAATAATACCATTAGTAGTGTATACATCAGATATTACTACCTTAGCACCACCAACCATCAACATACCTGTTTCAGCGTCAATGCTCACACCAATCATAGTACCCGAAGCGGTAGTTAAAGAGCGTCCATTAGCCGCGTAAGCATCGATAGAACGGATACTACTTTCAGCCACAACATGTGTTAGTAATACTTTAGTAAGTGCTTCAGTATCAGCTAACAAGGCTGTTAACGCATCAGCGTCAATTTTATCAAAGGCGGCATTAGTTGGCGCAAAAACAGTAAATGTTGCCTCTTCATTTGACAAGGTAGTTACTAAATCAGCTGCGGTAAGGGCGGCTACTAGCGTAGAAAAATTATCTGGGTCAGCCAAGGCTACTTCAACAATGTTCATTGTTGGCTCACCCATCATTGCTGGTGGCATAATTACATTATCAATTAAGTGTACTACACCATTTTTAGCCATCACATTAGCAGCACTTACTTTAGCGCCATTAATAAATAACATACCGTCAGTAAACGATAGTGCTGCTATCGCGTCATTTGCCATTGGGACCGTATTATTCATCGATTGGGCAAAGTTGATTGCTTCATCAGAAAGAACTGTACCAGGAACTACATGATATAATAATATGTTAGCTAATTGCTCACTGGTTAAGCCTTCAATAGTACCTGCTGGTAATTTAGCAAAAGCAGCGTTAGTCGGTGCGAAAACAGTATAATCATTATCAAGGTTAGCTAATGTAATATCTAAACCAGTAGACTGTAACGCTGAAACTAATATAGATAAATCAGGATTACCACTAGCAACGTCAACTAAACTCATGTCCGGCTCTGGCAATGTAACATCACCAATAATTACTGCATCAATAACATGGATAATACCATTTGTAGTGTAAATATCTTTTATTACAACATTGGCGCCACCAAACGTTAAAGTATCAGTAGCCATATTAATATTAAGTCCTACTTTAGCCATAGAAGCTGTAGCAACCATAGTGCCACTTAACGCGTATGCATTAACCGAATTTACTGCTACCTCTGCGACAACGTGCTGTAATAGTACTTTTGATAAAGCATCGGTATCAGCAAGCAATGCTGTTAAGGTACTACCTGCAATTAACTCAAAAGCGGCATTAGTTGGAGCAAAAACAGTAAAGGTAGCGTCTTCATCTGACAAAGTCGTTACTAAGTCAGCCGCGGTTAAGGCTGCAACTAAGGTAGAGAAGTTATCTGGATCTGCAAGTGCCACTTCTACAATATTCATTGAAGGCTCTGTCATATCTTCAGGCGGAAGTAGTACCGCATCAATAACGTGAATAATACCGTTATCAGCTTGGATATCTGTGATAATTACTGTCGCTGTATTAACCAATAATTTGTCACCGTTTAGTGATAAACCAACGGCATCACCATTAACCATATCAACGATTGTACCCGCTGCTGCAATAGCTGCCGTAGCATTAACTTCGCCACTAATCACATGGTAGGTAAGAATATCTGATAATGTATCAGTGTCAGCAAGTAAAGCATCAATAGTGTCTTTTCCTAATAAAGCAAAAGCATCATCTGTTGGTGCGAATACGGTAAATTTTGTAGTTGGATCAGCTAATACTATATCTAGCCCGGTAGCTTGTAAGGCAGCAACTAGGGTTGTTAAATTACCGTCACTTACGGCAACATCAACAATAGTAGTAGTAGGCTCCACTATCTCTTCAATGACTTCTATAATATCATTATCGCTATCATTACACGCCTGCAATAAGAAAACGCTTAATATCGTTACACTTAATATTTTAAAATATTTCACTTTGTTAGCCTCATTAGTTAATTACCCATCGTCATACGGGTAAGGAATAAACATAGATCACTATTTATAAACAATTAAATTTTTATTTTTATTTTTATTTTTATTAATAATCTCTAGTAAAATTATACCGTACTGTTTATATTTTCTAAAAAAGTTAATTTAGATCAACAGCAAGTACTAGTAGTGCAGATATCGTCTATTAATATAAATAGCAGCACATAATTAACTTGCTCAATTTTTTATTAACGTATACTTTATGAAGTTTATTAATAAAGAGGAGGTATCTGATAAAAGGATAAGTTAGAAAAAATTTTTACCTCTGAATCGATATTGAGTACTTAAAATATTGATGGTTACTTGTGATTTTACTCTTCTCGAGGCTACTATGATAAGTGGTATATCAATACTAATTGAAGATATAAGATATATAAAAGCTAAGTCTATGTTACCTAAATAGCTTTCATTGTTGGACATTGCTGTATTTGGGTTTGTTTATCAAAAAACAACGTCACTTCCGCAACTTTAACGCCAAATTTACTCATTGAAGTTTTATTCATTACTCTATATTCATCGAGTTGATACATCCAATCATCCATAAAGACTTGATAAGTTTCATCCCCAACAACTAATGATAATTCGTATTCAAACTGAAAAGCAAAACCTTTATGTTTTCCAATGGCTATACCGACCACGTCTTCTGCTCTACCATCATAGCTACCGTCTGATTTTTTTGATAGTTGCCAGTTTCTATAACTGACCTCACCATCATTAAAATAAAACTTTTCAGCAAGAACACCCTCATTATCCTGCCATGTACCAACTATTTCAACACAAAAACGCCTATTTACTTTATTTGAATAGTCTTGCACCATGCCCCAAGCAATAACTTTTCCATTAAAGTAACGCTTAATATCAAACGGTTGCTCACTTTCTTGGTAATCTTCTAAACCAGTGGAGCAACTAGAAATCAAAACAGCAACAATTGTAAAAAGGAGAAAAGCTTTGAGTTTATTCATTCGTGGTACTTCCTAATAATTCAAGTCTTAAGCTTGGTTCACTGGTTTTTTTAGATAACCAAATAGCCAAAAATATTTGCCCAAATTTGGGATCATTAATAATGCCAACATATTGCTGATTATAATAGAAAGCGCTACGTCCTTGGTAAATAAGCAAGGATAAGCTATCACCATTTGTAATATTTGGCCAAATAGCTTTTAGTTCGGGTAAGTAATCTTGATAGTTCTCTGGAGCTATTCCTAGATGTTGCCATTGCTCAACAGTACGTTTAATTAGATCATCACTAGAAATATCAGCTAAATAACTGATATCCATAATTAAGTTATCTTTTGTTATTTCAATAGGATATTTCCCTGAGGTTGTCAGTAACTGACTTTTATAGAGATCCCAAAATAAAAAAGAAAAAGTCGTTTCACCAATCGATAAAAAATTTCGTGTATCAAGCATGGTATTTAAATTTTTTGGTAAACTCATTTCAGCTGTCATACTTTTTGCAAAAAGTATATTTTTTGACAAACACAGTGTTATAAAGCAAAAATAAAATAAATAAGTAGATACTCTAAACATAGCTAACCTCTGAGCTGACTAACTTTTCTTTCAAAACGAAAAATAAAACCAATAACAATCCCCATATAAGACTAAGTATTAAGTATGTTATTAGCGGTGACAAAGAAAAACTAACCACCTGGAGTTGGTAACCTGCAATATAACTCAATGGCGCAAATAGTCCTCCAACCAAGATTTGTAATAGTTTAGATTTTTCTAAAAATCGTAAACTATGACAAATAGTTGCGGCAAAACAAGCCCATAACACCATCAACCAAAAAGGAATATGACTACTGTTAGTAAAAATAAAAAGAGTAGAAAATTGAAGCAGTGAATCAATAAAAACACCAATAACGGTTATCGACAGTATTAACCATAATTCACTGGGTGATTTTGCTATAAAATATAGATGAGCACCAAGCAATAACAGGCTAAAGGGAATAAATATATTACCCCAATAAACCAAGCCAAACCAAGCCAAATTAAAGCCAACGATGTTAAGCATCATTAATTTATTCAAATATTTTCCAAAATACATATCAACAGACTCCTTATATTGATGTACGCTTGAAGAGCTAATTTAGATTAATGTATTTTATATTAATTTAAAAAATTTGATTAGATGAGAGACGAAAGTAATGTTATTACCCGTTAGTGATAGGTATAAAGCATCCTTTATACCTATCACTAACGTACAGCTGGGTCCGTCCTGTAAAGATAGTAAATTTAATCTTACTTAATATACTTCTCTTTGACCTTATAAATGGCGTCACGAGTAACTTCTTGCTTACTTGCTATTTGCATGACTGAAACACCATTAAGTAATGATTCAAGAATCGTTACTGTACGTTTATTTTTTTCATCTGCTATAAATAGCTCTAGTGCTTTATTCAAAATTATTTACCTATGACTTTGATTAAAGGAGTTGCAACCTGATGCGAATACCTTTTTGCATCTTTGAATACGATAGTCGCGACTACTAATGTTACTTTTCCTTTTTAATTATTCCTAACTAAATGGATGACTACAATACTTGATTAAGCTATCTGCGAGACTTCTTAAAGACTATATTTACTATCTTATTATTTACCTGCTCTGGCTCAACTAAAGTATCAACAGCCGTAGTTTCTTGCTCTGGTTCAGCTAAAGTATCAACAACCGTAGTTAGTTTCTCTTGTTGAATCTTGTCATATATCTCTTCTCGATGAACAGACACATTCTTAGGTGCATCAATACCAATACGTACTTGGTTACCTTGTATAGCTAGTACTGTTACCTTGATATCATCATTGATGATTAATACTTCACTGATTCTTCTTGTTAAAATTAACATTGTTATTCCTTGGTGGTTAATAAAAGGCAAGCATAACAATAAGCCACATACCCTTATTGCCTAACTCAGAATTAATTATATCTATCATGTATAAATAAAATATACATATAATGTTGTCATACTGTTATAAAATGTACAAATCTATCGATAGACCCATAAGTTAAAATATAATTGATCATCATCTAAGCGGCTAAATATTTATACAGAACCGATACAATATAACTACTGAAGATAATTATTTATATGAGTACTATCTGTTTATTTAATATATTGTTATGAATACACTGGTGGCCTTTGCTCTGCCTACGATTAGAAGATAATATATCCTTTCCTAAAATCATCAAAAAGTTCGGTTAAAGTTTAATTTGATCAATTCACTTAAAAAATATTTACAACAAAATTTCATCACAAATGAAAGATCTTACCTAAGGCTCAATTCCTAAACATCTTATTTCAATAGCATTACCAATGATGATAGGCATGTTTATACAAACTCTGTATTTTATTGTTGATCTGTATTTTGTTAGTAAATTAGGATCCACCGCACTCGCCCGATTGAGCTTAGCGGCTAATCTTACTTTCAATCAATCTATGATGTTATTTACTGTGCTTGGTATTATTGTTTGTATCATTAGTTATATCAGTGCCAAATTTCACCTCAACTTAATATCACAAAACCCTGAAACCATAATAATATGATTAGCTTACCTACACTGGTTCATTCCGTGTATGGCGTTGCAATTTATTATAATTTGTATCAGCGCTGCGTTACGTGGTATGGGTATTATCAAACCGACTATGGTTATTCGAACACTGTTTATTTTACTTAATATCATTCTTTCACCTATTTTGATTGCCGGCTGAGGATCTGGTTATGCCATGGGTATTGCTGGTGCTGGTTTTACTAGTTTAGTATCCGTTATTTTTGCAGAGGTGCTTTTATGTTACTACTTTATAACAACAGAGAAGTACGTCTGCGTTAATTTCGCTCTATGGCATATTGATATACCGCGTATTAAAGAATTACTCGCTATCGGTTTACCTGCCAGTAGAGAGTTCTTTTTGATGTTTATTTATATGGCCGCTATTTATTGGTTAATTAAACCTTTAGGCGCTGATACACAGGCAGCCTTTGGTTTGGGGTCAAGGGTAATGCAGGCACTATTTTTACCCACTATGGCTATTACTTTTGCTGCACCTGCTATTGCAGGTCAAAAAATTGGTGCACAAAATTACCAGAGAGTGATAGGAGCCTTCACTTGGACTGCTATTATGACTTGCTCGTTAATGGCTGTTATCACTGTCGTTTGTTTAAGCCAAGCTGAGTTGATGTTCACAGACTTTTCTGATGATAAAGAAGTGATTTTAATTAGTATGGTATTTTTACAAATGATTTGCTAGAACTTTGTTCTGGTAGGCTTGATGTTTACCTGTTCGAGTATGTTTCAATCGCTGGGTAATACTATGCCCGCTTTACTGAGTAAAGTAACACGCTTTATCTGTTTGATATTACCCGCTATTTGGTTATCAAAACAAAGTGACTTTCAAATAGAGCAGCTTTGGTATGTTTCTGTCGCTTCGGTTTGTATTCAAACATTGGTGAGTTTTTCCTTTCTTAGGCACGATTTTAAAAACGCTTACCCGGTGATAATGAACAAAAAGATCATTTCGATGATATTAATGAAAGTAACGGTATCAGCTAACTGCACCGCTTAGGTGCTCTGTTAACAGCTAAAGTAACCATAATATAATACTCATCACAATATTCCGTATAACAAGATCAACATCTTAATAAGGAAGCTTAAAATGAAATAAATAAATCTTATCTGATAGCTGAAGTACAATTGATATACCAACAGCTAAAATTATGACAATGTTCACCTCTTAGCCTTTAAATTTTAGGCTTCGCGTAAAAGAATCAATGTTTAAGCTAACTAATTGATCACGATATTAGATACGTTCATATTGAGACCATTTTACAAAGTGCTACGCAGAAGTAGAATAAGTGTTATGAGCGGAATTAGATTAACTTGGGTAGATTTGGTACAACTGATTGTAATAAAAATAATTTTCATCATTAAAAAAGCCAATATAAATCTGGCTTCAAAGTATAAGATATAAGTAATACAGTACTAAAAATAGCTTAGGTAAAGGAACAAAGATCATCATTACCTTGTCGTAATTAAATAGTAAGAAATTAATAATTAACACTTTAAAAAATAAAGAGCGGTTATCAATCTAAGTTAATAATACCACCATGTGCAATGATATTTTTATTAGGGAGGTTGTGTAGGGTGAAAGTCTTTGATATACAATCTACTTGTCTGTATCAATGGAGCGATTAATAAGAATACCCTTGACTATAAAATACGAATTTAATCGAGTTGGCAGCTAATATCATCCTAACAAGGTAAGTAAAGAGTAAAAGTCGTACCTTGATTTTCTTCACTAGTAACCATTATTTTACCCTTATGTTTTTTAATAATGCCAAAGGATATTGATAAGCCTAACCCTGTGCCAACACCTGCTGGTTTCGTAGTAAAGAAGGGGTCAAATATTTTATTAATGATTGCCTTAGGTATACCATCACCATTATCACTTATTTCAATCGTCAAGTACTGCTTACCTTCTTCTTGCTTAACGGCAGTCGCTATGTCTAAAACACCTTTTTCTTTTGTTGCGTGAGCGGCGTTTATAAACATATTCAATAATACTTGATGTATTTCATCTGGGTGACAATAGATTTTAGGTAGTTTAGTTAAATTTTTGTTTACCGTTAAACAGTATTTCAATTCATTCCATACCACCTTCAAACTCTGTTCAATCAGACTATTAATATTGCAAAGCTCTCTTTCAAAACCGCCGGAGTGACTAACTTTATTCAGATTACTGACTATGTCTTTTACTCTATTTAGTCCCCTATCTGTTTCAGACAACATAACTTTTATATCATCATTGATATAATCAATATCTTCTTTTTTTCTCAATTGTTGATAGGCGTCAGCAATTTTAGGTGAAGCTATTGAAGACATATGAGTAAGTATAAAATCATCTAACAATAATAATGAATCGACGTACTCAGACAGCATACATAAATTACTGATTGAATAACCTATTGGGTTATTTATTTCATGAGCGACACCTGCAGCAAGTTGACCTATAGAAGCCATTTTTTCAGATTGTATGAGCTGTTGTTGTGTTGATTTTAATTCGTTTATCGTTGATTCAAGCTTAAGACAATTATCATAAAGGTGACGCGTTTTTTCATCTAATAAGTGCTCGGCCAGCAATCTCGCTTTTCGCTCTCGTTCGTAGGCCACTTTGTAAGGGTTAGATTTACTCATTCTGACCTTTGAAATTTATTACTAATTTACAACGCGAAGCACCATGATGCATACATTCAGAGTGGTCAATTAATACTTTTTCATTGAATTGATCAGCGGCACCAAAAATTAAACCGATACACAGATGACATAATTTACGTTTAGAGCTGTAATACATAATAAGGGTATTATCATCTATCGTTTCGTATTCAAAGGTAGGTAAATAAGCTTTAGGGTGTAACCGTGTTACCTCACTATGGATAAGATTATCTATAGCAAGTAGAAAACTTTTTAAGTTATTTATTGTAGAAATATGTATAGGGCTGGCATCATATAATTTATTAAATAGATACCGACCAAACTTCTCAACTAACGCTTCAGTAACAATGCCTGTTTTAACTGATAGCGCTTGAATCATATTTACCAGCTCACTATCTAAATATTGCTCTCCGCTAGTATATACTCCCTGTGATGGCGGGTTAGTTTTCTCAATTAATTCATTAAACTGTTCCATTCCCATTTTTTCAACAACCATATCTGAAAATGCTGTATATATAGATCCTTGCATAGTCTATCTACCATTTTGAATAATTATATTATTACAGTTTAGTACGTAAATAAGTAAAACCGTACTTACTACAAAATTAATCATAAAATTAATAGCAACTTAACAATTTATAGCCACTAAATAATAGTTAATCGTTTTGTTATGCGTTATCAATAACAAAATAATTAACTATAAAAAAGAGCACCTCAGGCGCCCTTTTATACAAAAACATTTTATAACCAACTAATTACGCTGCTAGTTATCTATTATAAAATGACTACTTCACTTTCTCTTCAGCTTCTTGGATTTTAACTTTCCAAATTGCAGGGCCTGTTACATGAGCAGATTCACCTGTGCTATCTACTGCCACTGTTACTGGCATATCTTCTACTTCAAATTCATAGATAGCTTCCATTCCCATGTCTTCAAAGGCTACAACTTTTGCTTTCTTAATTGCTTTTGACACAAGATAAGCAGCGCCACCTACCGCCATTAAGTAAACAGATTTATGCTCTTTAATAGTTTGACATGTTGCTGCACCACGTTCAGCTTTACCGATTGTACCTAAAAGACCAGTCTCAGCTAACATCATTTCAGTAAATTTATCCATACGTGTTGCAGTAGTTGGGCCTGCAGGACCTACCGCTTCATCACCAATAGCATCAACTGGACCAACGTAGTAAATAAACTTGTTAGTGAAATCTACCGGTAATTTTTCACCTTTAGCTAACATGTCTTTAATACGCTTATGCGCAGCATCACGTCCGGTTAAGATAGTACCGCTAAGTAATACCGTTTCACCCGTTCTCCAATCACTGATATCAGCTTTACCTAAATCATCAACATTTACACGGCGAACATTCTCACCGACTTCCCAGGTAATTTCTGGCCATTCTTCCAGCTTAGGCGGTGTTAAAGTAGCAGGGCCTGAGCCATCAAGGTGGAAGTGAACATGACGCGTTGCCGCACAATTTGGGATCATCACCACGGGTTTAGATGCGGCATGGGTTGGTACTGAGTTAATTTTTACATCAACTACGGTCGTTAAACCACCTAAGCCTTGTGCGCCAATACCTAATTTATTTACCCGTTCAAAAATCTCAAGACGTAATTCTTCTTCAGCGTTTTGTGGCCCACGTTCGATTAAGTCTTGAATGTTGACTGGATCCATTAAACTTTCTTTAGCCAATACGCCAGCTTTTTCAGCTGTTCCGCCAATGCCTATACCTAACATTCCTGGTGGACACCAACCAGCGCCCATTGTTGGTAGCGTTTTAACGACCCAATCAGCAATCGAGTCTGATGGGTTTAGCATCGCCATTTTAGTTTTATTTTCACTACCGCCGCCTTTGGCAGCAATCATTATTTCAAGATCTGCGCCAGGCACCATATCAATATGGACAACCGCTGGCGTATTATCTTTAGTATTTATACGTTTTCCTGCCGGGTCTTTCACTATTGAAGCGCGCAATGGATTATCTGGATTTAAATATGCACGACGGGTACCTTCATCAACCATTTGCTGTACGGTCATATCAGTTTTATCCCACTGAACAGCCATACCTACTTTAACAAAACAGGTAACAATACCTGTATCTTGGCAAATTGGACGTTTACCTTGCGCTGACATACGTGAGTTAATCAAAATTTGTGCTATTGCGTCTTTCGCTGCTGTTGATTCTTCTTTGTTATAGGCTTTTTCTAGTGCCTGAATAAAATCAAGTGGATGATAATAAGAAATATATTGCAGTGCATCTTCAATACTATCGATTAAGTCTTGTTGTTTAATGATGGCCATAGTGCTCTCTATTAGCTTTAATATTATGTAGGGGAAAGTTATAATAAATCTATTACATATAATAACCCGCTATTGAAAGTGCTGCCAGAGCAAATGCCTGATAATAACTATTTAACTAGCGAATACTGAGAGTACTAAAAGCTTTGTTCAATACCCTACTTGGTTCACATTCAGCCATTGTTGTCACCGCTGAAAAAATTTCCTTCGCTTGTAATACGAGCCCTGAGGATTTATTTAGTCACTTTTCTCATCAGCCATGGGCAATGTGGCTCGACTCTAGTAATAGTGACCATGTTGATAGTCGCTTTGATATTATAGTGTGGCAGCCTATTGCGACCTTAACGACGCAAGGCAATAGTACAGAAATCTGTTTTACAGATCTCTATTATCCTGAAAACAATAGTAGTAAAAAAAGTACTGATGACCCACTATCATTACTAAAACAGCTTCAGGAAAAGTTATTTAAAGCGCCAACAACTCATGAATTTTTACCATTTTTAGGTGGTGCATTAGGATATTTCGCTTATGATTTAGGTCGTCGCTTCGAGCAATTACCTAATGTGTCTAAGCAAGATATTAATTTGCCTGAGATGGCAGTAGGTCTTTATGATCGAGCGGTTATTTTTGATAATATTTCAGCAACGTTTTACTTAGTTTGTGCTGAGGACCAACGAGACGATATTGAAAGCTCACTCATTAGCTTGGCTAACGTTGCAAAACAGGTTGACCAAGCTAATAGCTTTCATTTGAAGACTAGTTGGCAAGCCAATATGGATAAAGCCAGTTATATAGAAAAATTTAATAAAGTCCAAAGTTACTTATTGAGCGGTGATTGTTACCAGATTAATTTGGCGCAGCGCTTTAGTGCACTATACCAAGGGGATGAGTTTGAGGCTTACTTAGCACTTAAAAAGGCTAACAAAGCCCCTTTTTCTGCATTTATTCGCTTAGATAATGCCGCCATTTTAAGCGTATCACCTGAACGATTCTTACAGCTATCACAAGGTAAAGTACAAAGTAAGCCCATTAAAGGCACCATGCCGCGTAGTGATAATAAAGTTCAAGATGCTAAGAATGCTAAAATATTAAGGCACTCTAACAAAGATAATGCTGAAAACTTAATGATTGTTGACCTCTTACGTAATGACATCAGTAGAAGTTGTCAAGCAGGCACCGTAAAGGTCCCTAAACTTTTTGATATTGAAAGCTTCCCCGCAGTACATCACTTAGTGAGTACTGTTGAAGGTACACTTTCTAACAATAAGCATGCTACAGATTTACTTCGTTGTGCTTTTCCTGGCGGATCTATTACCGGGGCGCCTAAAATACGTGCTATGCAAATCATAGAAGAATTAGAGCCACATCGTCGTAGTGTTTACTGTGGCTCAATTGGCTACCTTTCCAACTGTGGCAATATGGATACCAGCATAACGATTCGAACCTTAATTTGTCAACCAAGTAAAAACCCAGAAAACGGCTCAATTAACAACCAAAAAACTATTCATTGTTGGGCGGGTGGTGGGCTAGTCGCTGATTCAACCGCGCAAAGCGAATACCAAGAGACCTTTGATAAAGTTAATTGCATTTTACCTGTATTATCAAAACTCAATCAGGTGTAGGCTTTAGTTAATTCCTTAAATTCAAGCTCTATAATTAGGGTCTGTTAAAGAGTACGCCAATGACAAAAGATGAATTTTTATTACGCTTTAATTTATTACAATTGGCTGAGTCTGAGCATAACTATCAACACGCTTCGCCATTAAAATCAGCCGCTGTACTGATTGCTTTAGTTGAGTCCGAAGATGGTGAAGGCTTACAAGTATTATTAACTAAACGTGCCAGTCATTTAAGACATCACCCATCACAAGTAAGTTTCCCTGGTGGTAAAGTTGAAAAAGAAGATATATCACTAATAGATACGGCGTTACGAGAAGCTTATGAAGAAATAGGCTTGTCTCGAGAAGCAATTACAGTACTAGGACAATTACCGCCTTATCAAACCATTAGTGGTTTTCAAGTGACTCCTATTATTGCTATTGTCGCAAGTGCGCCACTTTACCAGATGGATAAAAATGAAGTCGCTGAAATATTTCAAGTACCACTACAGCATTTTATAACGACAAATGACCACCATTTTTTTGTTGCTCATAGAGGTGGCAAGCCACACAATGTGCACTTTTTACCTTATAAACACCACAATATATGGGGCGCTACCGCGGTAATGCTCAAAGATTTAGTAGCCCACATAAGCTAGTTAATAAGATGTTTTTTTCAATAATAAGATCTATTGATGTATTTAATTCTCTATTAGTCATAATTTTTGTTTCTTTACCTGATAACTTTCAGCTAAAATCACTAACAACAAAATCGACGATAATTTCATTATTCTATTAAAAGCTATTAATTATTCTGAAAAAAAACAATAAATCCATATTTTACATCGATTAAACTCGTTTAACTCGAGCTTTCGCTTGAAAATAATTAGGTCTATAATTAATAGAATAGTGTGAATTATATCAGCAGAGCAAAGGTAAAAAGTATGATTAGTGTATTTGATATGTTTTCTATTGGCATAGGTCCATCAAGCTCACATACAGTAGGTCCAATGAAAGCTTCGAAAATTTTCGTTGATGAGTTAGTTAAACAGGATGTATTAACCAATGTCGATAGAGTAAAATGTGAACTTTTTGGCTCATTAGGTCAAACCGGTATTGGCCATGGTACCGGTAAAGCGGTTATTTTAGGCTTTACCGGACAAACTCCTGCAGGTATTCCGGTTGAATCAATAGAATCGACCTTAGCCGACGTTATCGCTAGTCAAAAAATATTACTTAATGGGACACATCAAGTGAGCTTCCCTAAAGATGACGCTATTATTTATCATCGTAAGAAGACATTACCTGCTCACGCAAATGCAATGACCTTGTACGCTTATCAAAAGGACAGCTTATTATTAGAGAAAACTTACTACTCAATTGGCGGTGGCTTTATCGTTGAAGATTGTGACTTTGCCCAAGAAAAAGATAAAGCACTTTCTTTACATACCAATATTAAACGCCCTCACGTTTTCACTTCTGCTGAAGAATTATTAAATCAAGCCAATACTACCGGCTTTAGCATCAGTACCATTATGATGAATAATGAAAAGTGTTTAAACGATGAAGCGACTATACGTACTAAATTAGTTGGTATTTGGGATGCGATGAAAGCCAGTATTGATCGTGGCATGTCAACAGAAGGTATTTTACCCGGTGGTTTAAAAGTAACGCGTAGAGCACCTGCCCTGCACCGCTCTTTGATGGTTGAAAAGTCTAGCGATCCACTTACTGCTATGGATTGGGTTAACTTATTTGCTATGGCGGTTAACGAAGAAAATGCCGCTGGAAGTCGCGTAGTAACTGCTCCAACAAACGGCGCTGCTGGTATTATTCCTGCGGTACTTTGTTACTACAATAAATTTGTTAAACCAGTAAGTGATGATGATTGTATTCGTTATTTACTGACCGCTGCAGCCATTGGTATTTTATACAAGACTAACGCTTCTATTTCTGGCGCTGAAGTCGGTTGTCAAGGTGAGGTAGGTGTCGCTTGCTCAATGGCAGCAGGCGCATTAACTGAAATTATGGGTGGCAATCCTTCGCAAGTAGAAAATGCAGCTGAAATTGGTATGGAGCATAATCTTGGTTTAACCTGTGATCCTGTTGGCGGCTTAGTGCAAGTACCTTGTATTGAACGCAATGCTATGGGCTCAGTCAAAGCAATAAACGCGTCTCGTCTTGCTTTACGTGGTAATGGTAAGCAAAAAGTTTCTTTAGATAAAGTAATCAAAACCATGTGGGAAACCGGTAATGATATGAAAACTAAATATAAAGAAACGTCACGCGGCGGTTTAGCGGTCAACATCATTGAGTGTTAGTTAGTTATTAAAAAATTTTAAAAATTAACAAACCTAACAAGAGCTTGTCGGGTAACTAAATAATACTCGACACTTAGCTTTGAGCCCTTTCGCATGAAAAGCAGATTTGAACATATAAATCCATTGATGAAAGCTAATATAAAATGGATTATTTGACTTTATTTGACCAATAATACCATAGCGACAAGGGCCATTTTTATCAGCATCTTCTTCGACATATGTGCCAAATAGCTTATCCCAAAGAATTAATACTCCAGCAAAGTTGCTATCTAAATAGGCTTTATTGGTTGAATGATGTACTCGATGATGTGAAGGGCTATTAAATACTTTTTCAAACCATCCTAATTTATCAATAATTTCTGTATGAACAAAAAATTGATACGCTAAATTAAGGGCAACTACGGTAAAAACTGTCAAGGGATCAAAACCGATAATGATCATTGGCATCCAAAAAATCCACATGCCTGCTATTGGGTACATCAACGATTGTCTAAAAGCGGTAGAGAAGTTCATTTTAGTAGAGCTGTGGTGGACAACATGCGCGGCCCACAACCAGTGTATATGATGGGACGCCTTATGAAACCAATAATAAAGAAAATCTTGTAATAGAAAAGCGATGAATACAGTTATAAAACTAAGCGTGATATCAAACACGGCGAATTGATGTAACCAATAAAAAAAGGGCATTAATAATAACAGCGCGATAGCATCTGATGCTTGATGTAAAAGTGCTAAAGCGGTATTCGCCAAACTATCTTTAATGTCATAAAGTTTACGGTGTTTGACAAACTCGTAAATAATAAAGCCTAAAAATATTGGACTCAGCGCCAATAGGATCACTTCAATACTCATAAGGAGTTTCCTGCTACAAAGTGCTCGGCTAATTTTTTCATTGCATTAATAATATCGCGTCCAACAAAAAACTTTAATAAAAATTCGGGTAACCATTTAGGACTATTAAATTTAATAACGTAGTCAAGTTGTGTGGTTTTACTATCACTATCAAATGAGGTAGCTGGAGATACGAATTGAGGTGTTAAGTAAATATCGCCTTGGTGGTTTGATACTGGCCAGTTACCTTTAATACGGTAACAAATATGCTTGTTACTGGCATTAATAATCTCTTCCTCAAAGACTATTTTTCCGATGGAGATTTGACGAACAGTACCTTTTCCGCCAATTAATTCACCATCATCTTCTATTTTTATGACTTTGATTTTGGCATTAAAAAACCTATCTAATTGTCGATGGGCTAATAAAACTTGGCATACTTGCTCTACTGGAGCTGATATTTTTTGTGTTACTGCAATGGTAATCATAAATCTCACCAGAAAATTGATACGGGTGTTTAATTATCTTGATTCAACCAGAGTTCTTATAAAACAACAAGTGTTTATTTTTAACTAAACAAAAAACTAATAAAAACAGAAATCAATAGCAAACGACCTAAAGGTTTCCTCGTTTTTGTGAGAGTTTATTATCCTATAAAAGTCACCAAAACGCTTTTTGCAACAGTTTATCGGTAGTTTTACCTTGCCATTAACATTAAAAGATATAAAGTAAAATCATAAATATTGGGGATACTATGAAGGAAACTATTGATATGCAAAATAATGAAATAACAAATAGTGAGAGCAAAAATAGTGAACAATCACTAACGTCTATATTAGAACAACAGAAATTAGAATATAAATTATCTCCAGCGCCCTCTATTCAGTATAGGAAAGAGCAATTACTTGCACTTAAAGCGGCTTTATTATCACATCAAAATAAATTAGTATCGGCGCTAAATCAAGATTATGGTCAACGTGCAAAACAAGACAGTTTAATAGCTGATATCTTGCCTTGTGTGATGAATATAAATTACACCTTAAAAAACCTTAAAAAATGGTCAAAGCCACAGCGTAGACACGCCGGGTTATTGTTATCTCCCGCTAAAATCACTGTGCATTATCAGCCCTTAGGCGTTATAGGTATTATGGTACCTTGGAATTTTCCTGTTATGTTATCCATAGGCCCTTTAATAGGCGCCTTGGCAGCGGGAAATCGCGCCATGATTAAGCTATCAGAATTTACTCCGGCAACCAATGCAGTGATAACAACAATGCTTAATGGTATTTTTGACCATAAAACTGTTGCTGTAATAGAAGGCGAAGCCGATATTGCCGCTACTTTTTCAGCCTTACCTTTTAATCACCTAGTATTCACTGGCTCAACAAATATTGGTAGACATGTTATGCGCGCAGCCGCTAACAATTTAACCCCTGTAACCTTAGAGTTAGGCGGAAAATCACCCGTAATTATCGCTGAGGATATGCCGATTGAAACCGCTGTCGAACGTCTGATATTTGGTAAGTGCTTAAATGCAGGGCAAATATGTGTTGCTCCAGATTATATTTTTTGTCCTGAAAGCAAGATCGATGAACTTATTGCTGGGTATCAAAAACATTTTAAAAGTATGTATCCTAAGCATTCAGACAACTCAAGTAATGAAAATAAAGATTACGCCAATATCATTAATGATGCTCAACACAAACGTTTACTGTCATGGCTCGATGATGCAATTGAAAAAGGAGCTAAGGTGGTTTCAGCCAATGGCGAAAAAATTAACCGCTCAACTCGTCAACTTGCCACACAATTAATTACCCAAGTGACTGATGATATGCAATTGATGCAGGAAGAAATATTTGGTCCGTTATTACCAATTATGCCCTACAGTGATTTAGATACTGTTATTGATTACATTAATGACCGCCCTCGGCCACTTGCTTTATATATCATGAGTTTTGATAAAACAACGCAACAATTATTACTTGATAAAACCCACTCTGGAGGGGTTTGTATTAACGATACGATTATGCACGTTGCTGCTGACGATGCACCTTTTGGTGGTATCGGCGATTCAGGTATGGGGCATTATCATGGCAAAGAAGGATTTTTAACTTTTTCAAAAGCGAAGACAGTACTAGCGCAAGGTAAAATAAATATCGGTAAGTTGGTTCATCCGCCTTACGAAAGTTTTATTCAAAAGTTGATGCTGAAATTGTTTATGCGTTAATGTCGTTAATGTCGTTAATGTCGTTAATGTCGTTAATGTCGTTAATTATGATTAGGTAAAGAACTAATAAAAAGGCTACTCAATTAAAGTAGCCTTTTTATATTAATAATTACACTGCAAATGGATACTTAATTGCGTCGTGACATTCATAACCTTCAACTTTAAAATCATCCATCGTTACCCAGGTTTCAAGATCTTCTAACGATTTTATTTCTGGATTGATGATAAGTTTAGGCAGTGCCAATGGCTCACGCTTTAATTGCACGTTTTGCATCAAATCTAACTGGTCTTCATAAATATGAGCATTTACTATTTTGTGATATGCCATACCTGCTTTTTTTCCGGTAATTTGCGCCATTAACGCTAAAAAGGTGAATACTTGTACTTGATTAAAGTTAAGCCCAAGAGGCACGTCACATGAACGTTGAAAGCTAGTTAGGTGTAACGTATCGCCAAGTAAAGAAAAATTATGAGTATGCATGCAAGGTCTTAAACAGCCCATGTGAAATTCACCTGGATTGTAAAAGGTCAAGATTTCAGCGCGATCATCAATACTCTTTTTAAGGTTATCAACAATTTTCTTCAGCTGGTCAATAGTTCCGCCATCAGGTTTAGCCCAGGCGCGACCTTGAATACCATAAACACGCCCCATATCATCTTCACCTTTACGGTTAGAATTATTAAGCCAAGCATCATTTAAGTTAGCATTAGCATCCCAAGTTTTAGTGCCTAATTTTCTAAAATCAGCAGCACTATCATAACCACGGATATAACCAATAAATTCAGCAATAGCCGACTTAAAAAAGCTTTTACGTGTAGTTATTAAGGGAAACTCGTTATCACCAACATTGTATTGTAAATCAGCATTAATAACGGTTAAACAACGTTTACCTGTGCGTTCGTTTTCAATCCAAGTTCCTTCGCCGATAATTCGTTGGCATAAATCTAAATAAGCACGCATTAGCTATTTCCTTTTACTGATTTTTTATTGGCTTTTTTATTACTCGCTAACTGAGGCTTTTTATCCTGAGCTGAATGAACTTGAGCAATGGCTGATTTTTGTTGTGATAAATAACCTAAATAAATAATAAGTATACCCGCTAAGATCATCGGAATACTTAAAATTTGTCCTTTAGAAATAAATGAGAAATACAAACCAAGATGCGCGTCAGGCTCACGGAAAAATTCGACAATACTTCTAAAGACACCATAACCAATTAAGAAGACACCTGATGCTAAACCTAAGCTACGTGTTTTACGGCTAATGATATATAGGATAGCAAACAGTACGGCACCTTCTAAGGCAAATTCGTATAATTGCGATGGGTGACGCGGTACTTGTAATGGATCGGTTGGGAAAACCATTGCCCAAGGTACATCGGTTTGACGTCCCCAAAGTTCTGAATTAATAAAGTTACCTAAACGGCCCATACCTAAACCAATAGGTACTAAGGGCACGACGAAATCACCCACTGATAAAAAAGATTTATTAGTTTTACGCGCAAATATAAAAACAGCTAAAACAACCCCTAAGAAGCCGCCATGAAAAGACATACCACCTTGCCATATTTCAAATAAATATAAAGGGTCTGATAAGAAGTATTCGAACTGATAAAACAGTACATAACCTACACGGCCACCTAAAATAACCCCTAAGAAACCATAGAATAATAAGTCGCTTACTTGATCGCGAGTCCATGCACCGTTACTTCTATCTGCGGCTTTGTTTGCCATAAACATAGCGGCAAGGAAGCCAATGAGGTACATGGTACCGTACCAACGTAATGAGACGGGGCCAATACTAAATATGATTGGGTCTATCACCGGAAATTGTAAAAAATTATCAGTCATTGCTTGTCCGCTTTATTAAAATAGAGAGTTGAAGGTAGAAGGTTAAAATTCAAAAAGTAAAATTATATCAATTAAGTAAAGTAAGGATACAGCTTTCACTTTAAAATAAGCAATGACAATAAATGTTCAAAAATAAGTCACTTAATTAAGCAATAGCCAACTATTACGCTTAAAAGCAACGATATTCTTGGATATTTAGACCATTTAAAAATGATCACTTATTGAGTGTAATTGGTATTCTTTGTTCATTGGTCAAGATTATACCCTGTTATGGTTAAAAGGTTACGTTAAAAAAGTGCTTCACTAAATATTTATTCTACTAAAATTATTTAACCAAATATCATTTTGATTGCGACGACAATAAGAAAAACAGCAAAGAATTTTTTCAAGGTTTTTATCGGTAATTTACTGGCATACTTAACACCTATCGGTGCAAATATTGACGAGCTAAGCACAATACCTAATAAAGCAGGAAAGTATAGATATCCTAAACTCCATTCAGGAAGATTGGGTAAACTAAAGCCGGTAATAATATAACCAATAGAGCCAAATAGCGAAACCATCACACCACAAGCGGTAGCAATGCCTATAGCGTGTCGAACAGGAACACCAAAAAAACTCAACGAAGGCACTAAAATAGCTCCCCCTGCAATGCCCATTAAACTTGAGATAATACCCGTTGTAAAACTAAGGGCTTGTAATACGTAGATGGCAGGCAATGATCTTTCTTTTGAGGCCTTTATCGAAAGCAGCATATATACTGCCAGTAACATCACTACAAAAGAGAAAAAAACAGTTAATGCTTCACTCGAAAGAGCGTTAGCAATAAAGGCGCCTATCAATGCTCCCAAAGCAACTAAAACCATTAATTGCCTAGCTAACTGCCAAGGGATATTTTTTTGTCGATGATGCGCTAGTGCAGCAACGGTTGAAGTGATAACAATCGCTCCTAACGAAGTACCTAGTGCCATAGGCATAACTACCTCATGACTAACGCCAACTAGAGGGAGTAAGTACACCAACGCAGGCACTATGATAAGACCACCGCCTATACCAAGTAAGCCTGCTAAAAAGCCAACAAGACTACCTAAAGCGATACAAGAAATTAATACAGTTAAAATCATTCTACTTTGCGGAAAGTCCGCTCCTAAATGTGCAATGGAAAACGATTTCTCTTAACAGGATACTAATAACCAGCGCGAATAAAGCTGCCAAGCCCTAAGACTTCAAGCTGTTCATTAAGGTAACTATGTACTTGTTTTGCCGTTGTTAAGGTTAATGTTTTATCTAAAATTATTTGTGCTTGTTCAAAAGCAATATGACGAATAACCCATTTAATGCGTGGTACGTTATGACCATTCATACTAATTTTGTCAAACCCCATAGCTAATAACAATATGGCTCCAGCTGGCTGTGAGGCTAGCTCACCACATAAACTTATCGGGGTTAACTGTTGCGCTGATTGCTGGGCAATACTATTTAAAGCACTTAATACCGCAGGGTGAAAAGCATCATATAAATTAGCTACTTGGCTATTATTTCGATCAACCGCTAATAAATACTGTGTTAAGTCGTTACTACCCACAGAAAAAAAATCAACACGTTTAGCTAAGGCTTCCATTTGAAAAATAACAGAAGGCACTTCTAACATAATACCTATTTTAGGTCGTACTAATTTAGCGGAAACGGCTTGCGCTTTGTTTTGTGCTTGTTGGAGAGTTAAGTGACCATCAACGTTGCTTGCTGACATTAGCTCAGCCGTAATATCTTGTGTTAATTCAGCCTTAAGCTCAAAAAACGCCTGATTAATTAATCGAATAGATTCATCAACTTCTTCAACACCAGAGATCATAGGCAACATAATTTCTAAATTATTTAACCCCTGATTTGCCCTTAGCATGGCACGAACTTGCACCAGAAATATTTCAGGATGATCTAAAGTAATACGTATACCACGCCAACCCAGAAATGGGTTTTCTTCATTGATAGGAAAATAAGGTAATGATTTATCGCCACCAACATCTAAAGTTCGCATGGTAACGCCATGTTGAGGGAAAACCTTTAACACCTTACGATATAACTTTGTTTGTTCTTGCTCCGATGGAAAACAATTGCGATTCATAAAAGGTATTTCAGTACGGTATAAACCAATCCCCAATGCACCAAGATTGGCGGAATGTTCAAAACCAGCGGAAAGACCGGCATTAAGTAATACTTCAATGGCTCTGCCATCTTGGGTAATACAGGGTAGATGCGCCACTTCCATCACTTTATCGGTAAGTGCTTTTTCTTGGCTTAATAAATATTGATACTCTTGAATCAAGCTTTCATCTGGGTTAATAAATAGCTCACCACTGTAACCGTCAAGTATCGCCTGCTGCTGATGCAACTGGCTAAGTACTGTTGCATTAACACCCATGATGGCTGGTAAGCCTAATGAACGCGCTAAAATGGCAGAGTGTGAGTTGTTAGATCCAGATAAAGATATAATACCCAACAGGCCCTGATGCTGATATTCAGCTACCATAGAGGCACTAACATCTTGTGCCAATAAAATAAATCCTTTTGGCACAACTAGCTCTTCTGTCGCTTGTTGTTGAATATTAACTAATAAGCGTGTGCCTAAATCTCGAATATCACTCGCTCGCTCGCGAAAATAGCTGTCTTCAATGGCCTCAAATTGACTAATATAGTGTTCAATGACTAACTTTAAGGCACTATCTGCACGCCAGCCTTTTGATATTTTAGCTGCAACCTCTTTACCTAAGTTAGCCTGCTCTAATAATTGCGTATATACATCAAAAATAGCTAAGCTGTCATCATCAATAGATTCACTTAATTTACGACTTAACGTGTTGAATTCTTGTCTTGTTTTTTCAACCGCTTGTTCGAAGCGTAATAATTGTTTTTGGCTGTCAGGAGATTTCTTTAATGAGACTGCGGCTAAATCAGCTTGTGGTTGGCAGACAATTATTTCACTTAAGGCAATACCTGGAGCCCCGGCAATACCGTGTAATTGTTTTACTCCCTGTGTTTGTTCTTGCTGGTGATTAAGTAGGCTTTTTATTTCGGCATTGGCCAGAGCACTGGCTAGTTGCGCCGACAGTGTTACTAAAAAAGCTTCATCATTTTCAGTAAAGTGACGTGAGTTTTTTTGTTGAATAGCTAAAATACCTAACACTTTTCGCTGATGTATAATCGGCGTACCTAAAAAGGCATTAAAATCGTCTTCTTCAACTTCTGGCGCATGAATATAATCTTGATGCTGCTGAGCATCAGCGATATTTAACGGTTCTTCTCGTTGGCCAACTAAGCCAACTAAACCTTCAGAGAAACCTATACAAGACTGGCCTTGTGACGTTTTTGCTAAGCCGTCTGAAGCCATTAATAAGAAGTGTTGCTGGTGATAATCAGCGAGATAAATTGAACAACAATCGGTTTTCATCGCTTTTTTTACACTATATACCATACGTTCAAGCGCATTTTGCAGTTCAGCTTCTTGGCTAAATTCCAATACTATTCGACGTAAGGTAGTTAACATTTAATTCCTCTGTAATTATTACCATAAATTTAAAATTTATAAAAAAACAACCCACAATAAAGTAGGTTACTAGGACTTTTAATATGAATCGAATACCAAGTCTATTAATATAGTGAGCACTTGGCGAACATTAAAAAAACAATTATACAAGGTATTGATTTTAATGATGATTATCACATTATTAAAATCAACACCACTGTTTATAAGCCTTGTAAAATCGTCCTTGGAGAGTGCTTTAGGAAAATGGTAACTACACAATTTTTTTTGATTTAATATGACTAGAACAGCACAAAATTTATTTGTTCTAACTTCCCTAACGTAGCTCTGAATTAGTGATTTATTTAATAGAATTGGTATAAATCATAGTAATAATTAAATGTTATTAATACTAAGCGCGACGTTTACGACGTTCTGGTCGTCTTTCATACGTTAGCGGTAAAGCATAATTAGCAAATTCTTTCATGACCATGCGATAAACATCTCGCTTAAAAGACACTACCTGCCTGACTGGATACCAATAACTTACCCATCGCCAATCATCAAATTCTGGATGGGGGCTATGGAGTAAATCAACTGATGATTCTTCAGCAATTAGTTTTAATAAAAACCACTTTTGTTTTTGACCAATACAAACAGGTTTAGAGTCATGTCTAATATAACGTTTTGGTAATCTATATTTTAACCAATGTTTAGTTGAAGCAACAATTTTCACGTGTTCAGGTTTTAAGCCAACTTCCTCATGTAACTCACGATACATAGTTTCCTCAGCCGACTCACCTTCATCAACACCACCTTGTGGATATTGCCATGAATGTTGTCCAAACCGCCTTGCCCAAAATACTTGTCCCATGTCATTAATTATTACTATGCCGACGTTTGCGCGATAGCCTTCGGCATCGATCACAGGAACTCCTGACAATATATAAAATACTTAGTCCAATTCAATCATATTAACGTCAGTTGGGCAAATGATTACTTTGATTTTTTTAGTAAATCCATGATAATAGCTGCTAACCTTAGTAAGTAAATATTTCCTGGTTAATTCTGTTTCATTTATGAACATTCCTCCTTCTGAAAAAGTACTGATGCAACGCGCCCAAAATCTAGCTGGTTTAACTTTAGGTGAATTAGCTGAGCAAGCGGGTATTGCAGTTCCTAAAGACTTAACTCGAAATAAGGGCTGGATAGGTTTATTACTTGAACACGTTCTAGGCGCTAGTGCTGGCTCTAGGCCAGAACCAGATTTTCCCCACTTAGGTATTGAATTAAAGTCATTACCTATTAATGAGCACGCTAAACCGCTTGAAACTACCTTTGTCAGTGTTGCGCCTTTAACCGGCCTTGTTGGCATAAATTGGTATAATTGTTATGTGCGTAAAAAGTTAGCGCGAGTATTATGGGTACCGGTAATCACCCCTAAAGACCTACCGATAAGTGAACGCTTAGTGGGTACACCTTTTTTATGGTCGCCTAATACAAAAGAGGAGGCATTATTAGCCCAAGACTGGCAAGAGCTTACTGACATGATAGTGCTAGGAGAAGTTGAAAATATTCATGGAAAACATGGACAGGTAATGCAACTTAGACCCAAAGCAGCCAATAATAAAGCAAGAACCCAAGCATTTGATCGCAATGGTAAACCTTTTATGACCTTACCAAGAGGGTTCTACTTGAAGATAAACTTTACCCAAGCTTTATTACATCGTTATTTACGAATTAACTAATACCAATGAATGGAAGTTAATCCTAGTAACGTTAGAGGTTAGTGATACTTATTTCTTGTGAAATAATAACAGTTTCACCTGCTGGCAAGTCTTGCCAAGTTGTATTGGCAGCTTCTAAACAAACATATTCTTGCTCACCTTGAGGGTGAATGTCCGCCATGGTATCCGCTAACTCTGCACCAGGGTTCCATAATACCCATTGCTGACAATTGTAGCTAATGATGTCAATTTTGCGTTGCCACTGACTGTCAACCAAAGTCATTTTTTCACTGCTGTGATATTTACGGTCAATCTCACCAACGCAACTAACAGCTTGCTGCTGAATACTTGAAGTTCCAGTTAACTTATCGCTATAACTCACACCAGTTAACGTATCGATGCTAACGTTATTTGGGTTACTTACAGTAAAATAACTATGCAAGGCGACTGAATATTGAGCATCTTCTTGAGAAAGATTACTCATGGCTAATGATTGTTTGAGGCTCTTTCCAAAAAATAAGGTTTGTGTTAACTTGTAAGCATTAGGCCAAATAGGGTGTTGATTATATCCTGCCAAGACTAATATGATAGTAACGCCACTTTTATCAGCCTCTAAAGCTTCGACTTTCCATGGCAATTGTCTAGCAAAACCATGATTTTCCGCTTTTATCTCCTCGGTTTGTTTATCATTCGCACCAAACCAAGGCCAACATAAGGGTATACCACCACGAATAGCTTTACCTGCTTGATAGCTTGCTTGTTCACTTAACCATAAAACGTCTTTATGTCCGGTTGGTTTAAAACTTAACACATGACCACCATACAAACTGATTTTCGCTTGGCAATGTAGATGTGAGATACTGAGTCCTTCAAAACACTCTGTAGCATTACTTTGACTAAATTTGATTGGGTAAACTTGAGCAAAATCGTTATCTAATAATATTTTTTTCATGGCGTAAGCTAATATAGTTAAGTTATAAAATGGTTATATGTCTATCGGCGAATATAAATTCTATAAGAAGCAAGGGCTACTGGATAGCATAAAAGATTACCCACTACCTTTACTGCCTCAATTACCAATTTTTACCTACCGACAAAAAGAATGAATACTCACCTCCTGTCGCAAAGCCTACCCCTAAGACTGCAGGGCCAAAACTGGTATCGGTACCAAGATAAATACTACCTGAGTTTATTAGATTACTGTATTTAACCGTTTCATCTACGGCCCAAACATTACCCATTTCTAAACTGGTACCTAAATAAATAGGTAAACCTGAACCACCTAGCACATCACGTCCCAGATCATATTGATAGACAACCGCAGCAAACACTTTATGGACACCAATAAGCGCATCTTCTTGATAACCTGAAAGATTTAAAAAACCTCCTAACTCAGTAACATGAACACTGAAGTCGGTTTCATTATCGATAGTCACAAAAGACGTAATTCCAACAAAGGTATGACCTCTAAAGCCAATGGCACCACGCCAATCAAAAGTAAAAGCGAGTGTTTTGTCATGCTCTGCTGCCGTTAATTTAGGTGAGTACTTATCTGTTAACCACTGCATTTCAATTAATAACTTATTGCCATCAGTAGGGAAATTAATACTGTTTAACGTATCGTAACCAAAGGTTAAAAAACTACCATACGTTTCATAATCAAAATCAAAATCATCCGTACCAATTTCATCAAGAAAAAGATCGCCGCTTTCAACAACAGCACCAAGCTCAATAATACCTTTAAAGGAATAGTTGTAACCTAATGCAAATTTACCAAGATAATAATCATTTCGAAGCTCTGGACGAAGACCTGTCTTTTCCCACTTATCTCGGGCAAAAGAGAATCTTACTCTACTATATAAATCTTGCTCTCTATTAATAGGTTGATAAAACTCACTGGCCAGTAATGTCTCCCAGCCCAGTTCAAGCTCATTTAACCAGCTGCCACCATTACCGGTAAACTCTGTCATCAAGTAGGACATATTAATAGAAGTAACAGAACGATCAGAAAATTCTGTTTTTAAATTAAAACCAAAATCAAAGTAGTTAGGTCCCCAAGATTTAGCTTGGGTGTGGAGAATTAAAATTCGTCCTTGTGCTGTATCGTTAAACTCAACAGTAACTTGTTCAAATTTGTCTAAGGCATAAACTCTATCAATAGCTAAATCTAATGCCTCTTTAGATAATTTCTCGCCTAACTTAACCGCAAAATGAAGGCTAATGATGTCATTTTCAACTTTTGAATTATTACGTATTTTAATATCAATTATATGCTTAGGTAATTCATCAAACCATTTTCTTGCCCGCAGTTTTTTTTCATCCTGATAAACTTGATAATCATGGTCGCTGATTGATAACTTTATCAAATCTGCTGACTGTGAATTAGCTGCTTGCTCGCCTAATATTAAGGCTTTTGGCATTACAGACCAGTCAGTGGTACTTAAATCGTCTATAGCTGGGCGCAACAGTATATCTTTATCGGTAAGTAATACCTTTTTCGCCAAACTGGTATTATTAGTAAGAATGGTAGATAACTGATTGAGCACAGATACCGTACTGGTTAAATCACTTTGTGAGGCTAATGGTGAACCTATATCAACGGCAATAACAATATCAGCACCCATTGCTTTGACTACATCTATTGGCATGTTATTGGTGATACCACCATCAACTAGTGCTTTACCATCAATAACGACAGCTGCAACAATACCAGGTACCGCTGCTGAGGCTTTCATTGCTTGATTAATGCTTCCAGAATCAAGTACCACCATTTTCGCTGTAGCTATATCAGAAGCAACAGCACGATACGGTATAGCTAAGTCATCAAAACTCGTAAAAGCGCTAACTGTATCAGTTGAACGTTGTAATATTTGATAAGCACTTTGACCTAACAACAGCCCATGAGGGACTTTAAATTCACCATCGCTATAGCCTAACCGTATTGATATGTTGTATCTATCGCGATGCTGTTTATTGCTATAAAAAAGTGATTCTCTTGGGATAAAATCAGAATAACCATCAGACCAAGGCAACCCTAGCATAATGGTTTCAATTTCATCAACTTCATACCCTAATGCATACATACCAGCAACATAAGCACCAATACTGGTACCCACTACATAATCAATAGGAATATTATGCTGTTCGAGTACTTTAAGCACACCGATATGAGCTGTGCCTTTAGCGCCCCCTCCACTTAACACTAAACCAATTTTATCCCTTGCCTGAACAGAAACGGTAAAGATTATGAAATTAATGATTAAAATAAAAAGAAGAATAAAGCGCATGATAGTTGCTTAAAAAAGAGTTAGTTAACGATAGGGTGTATACCAATGATAAAGATCAGTGGTTAAAATACAAGTTTATTCTCTTGATACCATGTATAGATTACTTAGCGATATCGTACCAGCTAATACAAGCAAAGTTATTTACCCCATGAAAATAAAAACCCGCATGTTAAGGGTTACTTTACATGCGGGTTCATATTTAATACTGACACTCTCAATATATATATTGAGAGTGTCAGTATTAATTTATTTTAAAAGTTATTTAGTATAAGCACGTGGCATATTAGTTTCTTTAGTGTAACGTTCGCGTAATGCATCTTGACGAGATTTTAACGACATCGCTTGACCGTTAATCCACATTGCATCAACTTGGGTACTTATTTCGAACGGGTCACTACTCCATAAAACTAAATCAGCATTTTTACCTACTGCGATACGACCAGAGTTTAAGTTAAAGCTATCAGCAATATTAGCTGTAACGGCGGCTAACGCGCTAGTTTTTTCAAGACCGTTGGCAATAGCCACACCCACATCAAAACGTAGCTGGTTAATATTATAGCTTTCACCACTGTTACTGATAATTACCTTAACGCCAGCTTTTGTCAGCTTAGCAACATTAATTAGTGAGTTATGTAACGAATCAAAACTGCTTGGTAAGTTATCTATTGCACTCATCATCACAACTACATTAGCTTTAGCTATTTCATCGCTCACTAATACTGCATCACTTGCACCAGCGAGTATCAAGTTAAGATTAAACTTCTGCTTCAATTTAAGTAAAAATAATATATCAGTGGCTCTATCGGCATAAGCGATTAATGGCTTGTCGCCCGATAAAATGGCATTCATTACCTGCTCTGAACGAGATGGCGTTTTAACTTCTTGCTCATCTTTGCCTTTTTTGTTGCTCACTTTAGCTTTGTTTACCTTAGCTAACGCTTTTTGTGCATCTTCAAGATTATTACTTAACGTTTGTAGTTTTGTTGCTCGAGAGCCTTTTGAGCTTGACCCCAGTGAAACCATTACTGCGTTATTGGGTACAATAACACTGTCAAAGTCACCTGATAAATTAACCACGAAGCTTTGCCCAGTAAAAACTTTTTCACCGCCATATGGGGTAACTAAGCTACTGGTAATACCACCCTTACGAGCATAAGCGATTAAAGTCGACTTAGGGTTAAACGCTAGACTCGCATCAAAAGTAAGATCAGCCTTTTTGTCAGAGCTATCACGAGTAGCAGAAACCGCGCCCACTTCAACTAAACCAAGTAAGTTACCTGATGCAATAAAACCTGGGGTTAAAATACGGCCCTTGGCATCGATAATAGTGTCAGCAATAAGCGACGCTGGAATCTCATCTTTGCTATATACAGCAGTAATTATCCCATCATCCACCATAACAGTTGCTTGCGATAAAATGCCTTGTTTGGCCACGGTATAAACAGTGGCATTAGTGATTACGATAGATTTAGCATTTACTTGGCTGGTAGTCATGGCTAGTGCGCCAAACAAAGCATAGCGCAATGAAGTAAGTAATTGAGTGTTTTTCATTGTCATTCCTATTCTTTAGTAACAAGTTTGGTTGCTGGCTGATTTACTGGATTAACTACAGATTTATCAGTAACTTTATTGACATGGCTATTTAACTGTTGGCCAAGTAAAAAGTCACTTTTAGCTTGGTATTTATCATCAAAACGGTCATAAACTTTAGCACCATCAATAAACACCTGTTCAGCTTGGGCATAAACACTAAATGGGTTCATATTCCAAACAACAACATCAGCATTCTTACCTACTTCTAAGCTACCTACTTTATCGTCAATACCTAAAGATTTAGCCGCATTCGCAGTAATCCACTGAATAGCATTCTCCTCTTTTAGCGCAAAACCATTTTCATTGGCGCGATACATCACTTTCGCCGCTTCTTGGTTTAAACGTTGAATAGTAATGGCAGAATCAGAGTGAACCACAGCACAAGAATTTTTTACTGCATTAACAATAGCAACATTCTCTTCAACCATGTCAAAAGCTTCCATTTTGAATCCCCACCAATCTGGCCACATCGCTGCACAGTTGCCATTGGCAGCTAATAAGTCAGCTATTTTGTAACTTTCAATAGCATGATGAAAAGTACCTGAGTGATAATTAAATTCATTACCTAAATCAATCATTACCGCCATTTCTTCAGCTTTATAACAATGATTATGAATTAAAATTTCGCCATCTAACACACCCATTAAGGTATCAAGCTCTAAATCACGTTTGGGTACCTCCGGATTTTTTCCTGCACTATAGTCACTGTCATATTTGTCCCAAGCACGTTTATACTCAGTAGCAGCAAGCCAAGCACTACGGTAACCCGCGACATTGCCCATACGAGTTGAAGGTAAAACTTTACGAGAGCCATAAACACGCTTTGGATTTTCACCGCAAGCCATTTTCAAACCATAAGGCGCATCAGCAAACTTCATACCCTGCATTGAGATACTTGGTACATTTCGTAATGTGACACCACGACCACCAAATAAGTTAGCTGAGCCAGGTAAAATCTGTAAGCTAGTTACACCGCCCGCACGAGCCATTTGAAAGCCTGGGTCTTGTGGCCAAACACTGTGTTCAGCCCATACTTCCGAGGTGTTTGGTGAAGTCATCTCATTACCGTCAGAGTGAGACTCTACTCCTGGGCTAGGGTAAACACCTAAGTGAGAGTGCACATCGATAATACCTGGCGTAATCCACTTGCCTTTCATATCAATAACAGTAGCTTGCTCTGTGGATAAATCATTACCTACTTGCATTACTTTACCATTAACTAACAAGATATCGGCATCATTTAATCGTTCGCCAGTACCCGTTAAAATGGTGGCATTGGTTAATAAAGTACTTTGTGCTGGTAGCACTTGATAAGTACTAGGGTAAGGATTTTTATTAATGACAACTTTAGCATCTTGTTGTACGTTGGGTAGACAAGCCGTTAAACCTAACGACACTATACTGGTGGTGATCAAGGTAAACGCAAACTTTTTACTCATAAGTTTGTGAGTAACTAAATTACGTGATATTGAATTTTTAAGCATTTTACTTCCTGTAGCGAACATAATGTCTAATACCATAAATTTTTTTTGATAAAACAACAAGGTTATGACGATAAACGGTCAGTTATCTACGTTTAATTACAACATTCTTCCAAATATTTATGGTTAACCACGATCAGCTTGCTTTTTTAATAAGTATCGAGAAAATAAAAGCTTTGATCTTGGTGTAACGAAATACCAATAAAACCGGTGTTAGCTATTTTAGAGAGTGTTGAGCCAATTAAAGCGCCAGCTCCGAGATATCCTATTTTTTAGCAAGTTGACGGCGTTGAAAATAGACTGATTCATCGGTAATATCAGATGATTTTATCGCTGGATTTGATTGTGAAATTAATTAATAGTTCGATTGATGGTGTCCCTGGGAGAGGTGTATAAACATAAAAGGGCCTACTAAGTTTTCTTCGTATAAATAACCTAGCAGACACCTTTTTATATCTCAATAATAATTTTTAAATTAGCTATTTACATTTAAATTAAAATCGAGATAGCTTATTGCATGAGTAACGCTAGGCTGCGTTAGTTAAACCTTGCAAGTGTCTAACCACATCATTTGATTCATATAACCATTCAACTTGGCCATCCGCTTTCTCAATACGTAAACAAGGTACTTTACGTTTACCACCTTCACGGATAAGTTCTTCTTGAAAGTTGTTTTTACCACTGATATTACGTAACTCAACTTTCAAGCCTTCACGCTTCATGGTACGGCGAACTTTCACACAAAATGGACACGATGGTAGTTGATACAAACTTAATATTTGTGTTTTCGCATCAATTATAGCTTGTTCTTCTGCAGCTCGTTTTGGCGAACGCGGTGAAAAGATAAAGTTTAGCAATAAAATTAATTGCCCTATTGGCCAACGGATAGCTTTCATCAACATAATAATTCACAACTCTTGGTAATCTAAAAAAGCTAACATATTGTTTATGCTAACGACTATGATAGTGCTAGTGGTATTAGCGCATTTAGCACCAAATTTTTCAATATTCTAACATATCTAACGACGATTTATTCTTGCCTTGTTTACTGCTGTATGTTTTCTTCCTAGGTAATGTTCTACCGTAACTATCGACAATATGAAACGTCTACCACATCAAATCATCTGGGATTTGATAATCTGCGTACGGATCATCTTCATTAGTTTCTAAAGCTTCAACCTTATCGTTTTGAACTAATATGATACTACTGTCGAGTTTGGCTACTTTGGCAGCTGTTTCACTAGTGACAAGATAAGTCGTTTCATTTAAACCACACAGTGCCAAGCGTCCATTGACTAGTGCTTTATGCGTTATAGTATTAAGGAATAATTTTTTAACTTTAGTACCAAAAGTATAGTTATATTCACTTTCACCTTTAACACCTTTTATTTGGTGATGCTCAAGGATTTGATTGATTCGTAATTGCTGCTCTTTATTGGCAATTTCACTGTTTTTCACATCATTGAGTGCAGTATCTTTAGACAGTTTATCGGCTTTTGATACCACTAAATGTTTTTTTACCTGCTCTTGTAAACTTGCACCGTGCTCAACACCACTCCGCTTTTGTTTGTTTTTTTTACGGGTGTCAGCATTGGCTTGACGTGCTTTTTGTTTGGTCGTTAATCCTGCTTTGAGCAATTGGTCTTGAAGGGAGGCCATTGGTAATCCTTAAAACGTTAATACGATATGAATACTTTATCAGTACAATAGGTGAATCAAAATTGGCGCTATTCTACCTATATTTAACTTGAAGTGCGAATAGACTAAACAATATGTATGCTTGAAAGTACACTTTGAGTAATTACCTATCTGTAATAACAACTGATAATATAGAATAATGCAATGATTAGTAGTTAGCTACAATAGTTAAAGTCATTACGTAACTGGTCGTTTATACGATATTTAAAATAGGGTAAACATATAAGAATTCACTCTTTTAGCGAGTTAAAACGCTTTAAACACCCTACTCTTATAGCTAATAACTTAACGAATTCAATAGCTAAGAAATAACTTTTATTTACCTGACTTTCATTTTTTAATTAGATGCGTTAATGTACGTCTGCTCAATTATAAATATTTAAAAATAAATATAATTTCACATTACAGAAATAGGAAGAAGTATGTCTCAAGCAAGTGCACGCCACCTTTTAGTGGATACAGAAGAACAATGTTTAGCCTTAAAAGCTGAAATTGAAGCCGGTAAAGACTTTGCTGATGTTGCTAAAGAGCATTCAAATTGCCCATCAAATGCCCAAGGTGGCGATTTAGGTAGTTTTGGCCCAGGTCAAATGGTTCCTGAATTTGATAAAGTTGTTTTTTCAGCTCCTTTGAATACAGTACAAGGTCCGGTACAAACTCAGTTTGGTTACCATTTATTAGAAGTTACAGCACGTGACTAATAGCGATTAAATCGAAACGCTTCAGGAGGTTTGATTTAATAAAGCTTAGGGGTCTGTTGATCTTTCACAAATAAATTTTGTTCGAGATAAAAGTGTTTTAATTGCGGCGGGTAGTATGTAGCCTAGTCACGCTAAGCAAGTACTACTCAACAAAGAGTAAAAAGCTTTTAGCCGAATCCTTCGGACAGCGTTTGTTGGATATTTTTACAGCGTTATCTCCTTTTTATGTGGAATAACCACATTACAAAGGCTTTGCCTTGTAAAATAGCCAACAAATAGCTGCAAAAAAATCTCGAAAGAGCATCAGATCCTAATGAAATAAAACTTTATTTATTAAAGAGAATAAAAAAGCCGCAACAAGTTGCGGCTTTTTTGATTCTGTTATCTAGTGAATATTGACTAACTAAACATTGCTTTCATAATCCAGAAGAAGATGATAGATAAGCCAGCACCTACAGGTAAGGTAATGACCCAAGAAACAACAATGTTACGTACTACAGTCAAATTAATCGCGGCGATACCACGAGCCATACCTACACCTAACACAGCACCAACTAAGGTTTGCGTTGTTGAGATAGGTAAACCAGCACCAGAAGCAATAACCACGGTACTAGCCGCAGCTAATTCAGCAGCAAAACCACGGCTTGGCGTTAAGTGTGTAATGCCTTGACCGATGGTGGCAATAACTTTATGACCAAATAAGGCTAGACCAGCAACAATACCAAAACCACCGAGTGGTAATATCCACCAAGCAATCGCTGATTTAGCAGCAATTTGTCCATCATTTTCAACAATACTTACCACAGCAGCTAATGGACCAATAGCATTGGCAACATCATTTGAACCATGGGCAAAAGCCATTGCACAGGCAGTAACAATCATAAGTACTGCAAATACTTTTTCTACATTGGCGTAGTGAGCTTCTTTAGCAAGCGTCTCATCAAACTTTAAACGGCTAATAAAGAATTTACCAATTGCAGCAACAATAACAGCAACAATAGCGGCTAAGTAGAAACCACCTGCACCTTTTATTTCAAAATTAACAAAACCTAAGTCAACATTTTCTAAGCCAATATGCTTAAGGCCTTTTTTGATAGTCACCAGTGATAAAACAAAACCAGCAAGGAACATATATGCGGGAACCCAACGTTTTGCTTGTACTAGTGGCTTATCAGTATCAAAAATAAGTTTTTGCGCACTATTAAAAATAATAAAGGCGATAATACCTGAGATAAGTGGTGTGATAATCCAACTACCCACGATACCAACTACCTTGCCCCATTCTACTGCATCAGTACTTACGCCAACAGCAGCAAAACCAACAATAGCACCTACAATAGAATGCGTAGTTGATACAGGCCAGCCAAGAGCTGAAGCTATTAATAACCAAGTAGCTGCAGCAAAAAGCGCAGAGATCATGCCGTAAACAAGTAATTCCGGGGTATCAATAAAGTAACTGGCATCGATAATGCCTTTACGTATCGTTGAAGTAACTTCACCACCAGCAAGATAAGCACCGGCAAATTCAAACACCATTGCAATCATAATGGCTTGTTTAATCGTTAATGCTTTCGAACCAACAGAGGTTCCCATCGCATTAGCCACATCATTGGCACCAATGCCCCATGCCATGAAGAAGCCAACAACAGCAGCAAGGATTACAAAAGTGCCGCCTGAGTTAAGTATAATTTCCATCAGTTAAGCCTTATTTTCTAGCCAGAAGAATTTCTAAACGTGCACCTACACGTTCAGCAAGATCGGCTAAGTCGCCAACCCAATCAATAATTTGATATAAGAACATTACATCAATTGGATTCAAATCCTTTTCAATCGCTAACAAGTTTTTACGCAAAATAATTTGTAAGCCATCGGTGTCATCCTCTATAGCATCTAACTGATTAATCATTTTCTCAACCAATGCTACTTCACGACCACGAAAACCAGTTTCTAATAAATCATCTAACTCATTAATCGCTTCAGCTGCTTTTTCCGTTGCATCAATACAGCGTTTTAAATAAATAGAAAATTCAACTTGTAAGCTAACCGGTACTTCAAGTTTACGCCCTAATACACGACCAGCGATATCTTTTGCTTTGTTCGCTATTTTGTCTTGTTGGGTAAGTAATTCAAGTAAGTCAGCTCGATCAACTGGCATAAATAAACCACCAGGGAGTTCTAGACGTAATTGACGTTTAAGGGTATCAGCATCTTGCTCTAACTTTGAAAGTTTACGACGAATTTTTGCCGCTTCACTCCAGTCTTTTGCAGTACATGCTTCAAAAAATGGGATAAGTTGTTTACTACATTTAACAACTATTTGAATATGTTTTTCTAACGGTTTTATCGGTGATTTTGCAAATACACCTAAGATTGAATTTTTAGCCATAATTGTGTTTCCAGTCAGTATAACTCTCATCATTACAATTCGTTGCGGATAGTACCCCATTTAACTTCTAATGTTAAATGCTAATGTAGGCTTAAATTTTTGTTTTTATTAACTTACCGCAACCATGTAAATATATTTTTACTAAGCACTAGTTCAGTACACATTTAATCAATTGAATTTATTATTATTTTTAATAATAAATTTATTAAAAATCTGTTATAACTTTTTTATATCTTCTGCGGTGGTATGACGTACAACCTTACCTTTAACAAAATAAATGATATATTCACAGATATTTTGACAGCGATCACCAATACGTTCTAGTGCTCGCGCTGACCAAATAACCGTCATCACTTGTGGAATAGAGCGTGGATCTTCCATCATATAGGTCATAAGTTGACGCATTAGAGCTTCATACTCACGGTTTATTTTGTCATCCATTTGATGAATTTTAATAGCTGCGTCACAATCCATACGGGTAAAAGCATCAAGACTAGCTTGCAAAAACTCTAATACTCGTCGACCTAGATTATCTAGATTAACCAGTAAATCTTGTTGCGATGATGAAAAGCTTTCTAGGGCAACTTTAGCTATTTTCTGAGCCTCGTCACCTATTCGTTCTAAGTCAGCAATCGTTTTCACAACCGCCATAATTAAACGTAAATCACCCGCAGCGGGTTGGCGCTTAGCGATAATACGTGTGCATTCATCGTCAATACTGACTTCATAAGCATTAACTTGATAGTCGTTAGTTAATACTTTTTTAGCCAAGCTAACGTCTACTTGTTCAACGGCCGCAAGTGCATCAATTAATTGCTTCTCAACTAAACCGCCCATATGCATGACATTATTAATGACGCGTTCTAAATCTTCATTGAACTGGCCAGAAATATGACGACCAATTTGTAAATTATCCATGGGATGTCCTTTCATAGGTGTTTTTTTTCATATTATCTTAATCAACTCTTACCGTTAACCATAACGGCCAGTAATATAATCTTCAGTTTTCTTTTTAAGGGGCGTAGTAAATAAAGTATTGGTATCACTGTACTCTATTAAATCCCCCATATACATAAATGCGGTTTGATCTGACACACGTGCTGCTTGCTGCATATTATGCGTAACAATTACCACGGTAAACTGCTTTTTAAGATCATTGATTAACTCTTCAATGGTCAAGGTTGAAATAGGATCAAGTGCTGAGGTGGGCTCATCAAGAAGTAATACCTCAGGTTGAATAGCAATAGCACGGGCAATTACTAAACGTTGTTGCTGACCACCCGAGAGACCTAGGGCACTTTCGTGTAACCTATCTTTTACTTCATTCCATAGCGCCGCACTTCGTAATGATTGCTCTGCCGCTTCATCAAGCTTTCTGCGGTTATTTTCGCCCATAATACGCAGACCATAAACTACATTTTCATAAATAGTTTTAGGAAAAGGATTAGGTCGTTGAAATACCATACCGACTTTTCGTCTTAACTCAGCAACATCTATATGTTTATCATAGATATTATTACCGTGTAGATTTATTTCGCCTGTTATATGGCAATCATCTACTAAGTCGTTCATACGATTAATAGAGCGTAATAACGTTGATTTACCACAACCACTTGGACCAATGAACGCTGTTACCTGTCCTTTAGGAATAGACATACTAATATTATTTAACGCTTGTTTCTTACCGTAGAATAAATTTAATTTATTAATGTCTAAGGCAACTTGTTCTGGTGTTAAATTTGTTAAGTCTAATTTTTTTGTAAAGGATGTATCTGAGCCTGGTGCTAAGGCTTTTGGGCTAATAGAAATCATAATAGGTGTTTCTCTAATTACTTTTCATTAATCTTTATTTACTAATTAATATTTAAAAATTTAAAATGATTACTTATTAATTAATCAATACTTACTAACTTTAAATTACTCGTACAATGAGTAACTTAAAGTTACTCATTGCTAAATGTTATGTGAGCAAACTAGTGCTCTAGCATCTTATATCTTTCACGTAATTTATTACGGATTGAAACGGCGGTCATATTCAATGCAACAATTATACTTACTAAGAGTAAAGCGGTGGCAAAAACTAGCGGACGTGCGGCTTCAACATTAGGGCTTTGAAAACCAACATCATAAATATGAAAGCCTAGGTGCATGAACTTTCTATCTAAGTGTAAGAATGGGAAATTACCGTCCAAAGGTAAGTTAGGTGCCATTTTAACTACACCAACCAACATTAATGGCGCAACCTCTCCTGCTGCTCGAGCAATCGCTAAAATAATACCTGTCATAATAGCAGGGCTAGCAATCGGTAAAATAATACGCCACAAGGTCTCAGCTTTTGTTGCACCTAATGCTAACGAGCCATAACGCATTTCTGATGGAATACGTGACAACCCTTCCTCTGTTGAAACAATAACTACTGGTAACGTTAATATTGCTAGCGTTAACGCTGACCATAAAACACCGGGTGTACCAAAAGTAGGACTAGGTAAGTTTTCTGAATAAAATAATTGGTCAAGTGAGCCACCCACCATATAAACAAAGAATCCTAGGCCAAATACCCCGTAAACAATGGAGGGAACACCAGCTAAGTTGATAACCGCAATGCGTAATAGCTTAGTAAAAGCATTTTTACCAGCATACTCATGTAGATAGATAGCCGCGATAACACCAAACGGTGAAACAATTACTGTCATTAATAACACCATAAGCACGGTACCAAAAATAGCAGGAAATACACCGCCTTCTGTATTAGCTTCGCGAGGGTCTTCGATGAGGAATGAACCAATATGACTGAAGAATAATGCCGTTTTCTCAAGGGTATTAAGTTGGTTATTAAATGTGACTTTAAGAATATATTCAAAGTTGATAGTAACGAGTTGGCCGTCCATAGCACGCATTACAATATGATCACGTGATATCTGCTCTCGATATCCCATCAGCTCTTTTTCTAATATTGCATAGTCTTGGTTCAGTGCCGCTATTTCACTATCAATTTCTACTTGTAACTCAGTAGTTAGCTTATCTTGCAATTGATACTTACGGGTTTTTAACCGTAAACGCTCTAATTGATAGTTTATAGCGCCTATATCTGACTTTTGTAAATCATCAATCTGGTCTTGGAAATTATCAACACGTGTTAATAATTCAGGTAACTTATTTTTATCTACTTCATTGCCATCAACAACGACGCTTTCAATGAACCCATAAAAATTACCATTAGTACGGCGTTCGACAACAGCTAGCTCTTTTGGTGTTTGCGTCTTTTTAATATTATGACTTAACAACCAACGAAAATCTAAACTCACTAACTCTCGATTACCTGTTTTGATTAACAGACGCTCTAATATTTCTTGCTCTGGATCAAGCGCTAAATTTAAATGTGCTAATTGGCTTACTGGAATTTGCTCTCTATCGTAGACTTCACCAATGACAACGCTCTTAGCGCCATGTTGATCGGTAAGATCAAATTGATATAATTCACTTGGCCAAAAATATGACAAGCCGCGTGATGCGATAAGCCATAAAAGACCTAAGACTGAAATTAAACTGATACTTACGCCACCTGCCGATAACCATATCCACGGTGAACCCGACCTAAACCATTTATTCATAAAGTAACTCTATTTATTGTTTATAACTACTCATCTTGTTGCTGTATGATTTAATTTTCGTGTCAAAAGTAGTCATTGATGGTCATCAACTCCGTACTTTTTCCTTTAAATTAAACCATACAGCTTAAAGATGAGCAGCTATGAAATTCATTTAATATATCTATTAGATTTTTATAAATATTACAAATCACTACATTACATTGAGCTGTATTTTTCTCGTAATCGTTGACGAACAAATTCTGCTGCTGTGTTAAAAATAAAGGTAAAAATAAATAGTACAAAAGCTGCCAAAAATAAGATTCTGTAATGGGAGCTGCCCACTTCAGACTCCGGCATTTCTACCGCAATGTTTGCCGCTAGGGTTCTCATGCCCTGAAAGATACTCCAATCTAATATTGGCGTATTACCCGTAGCCATCAAGACAATCATAGTTTCACCTACCGCGCGACCTAGCCCCATCATAATTGCGGAAAATATACCTGGACTAGCGGTTAGTAGTACCACACCTATTAATGTTTGCCATTGTGTTGCCCCTAACGCTAATGAACCGCTGGTTAAATGACCTGGCACACTGAAAATAGCGTCTTCAGCCATAGAGAAAATAGTAGGTATAACAGCAAAGCCCATTGCAATACCAACGACTAAGGCATTACGTTGATCAAAATCAATTCCCAAATCATTGGTTAGATATTGACGCATATCACCATTAAAGAGACTGTCTTCGAGCACTGGTGATAAAGAAAAGGCCACATAGGTGGCTAGTATTATCACTGGGATTAATAAAATTGGTGCTAATGTTTCTGGCAGTTTTTCTTTGAGTTGATTTGGTAATTTATGCCAAGAAAACGCAGTGATTAGTGTTGCTAGAGGTAAGAAAATAAATAATAGAAATATTGCTGGTAAATATTCTTCCATGATTGGCGCTAACCATAAACCTGCCAAAAACCCTAAAATAACTGTCGGTAATGCTTCCATCATTTCTATGGTCGGTTTAACCTTTTTACGTAGTCCTGGCGTCATAAAATAGGCAGTATATATAGCTGCAGTTAAAGCAATAGGTACGGCAAATAACATCGCATATAAAGCAGCTTTGATAGTACCGAATGAAATAGGTACTAAAGAAAACTTTCCTTCAAAATCATCTGAACCTGATGTTGATTGCCAAACATAATCTGGCTCAGGATAACCTTCATACCAAACCTCTTGCCATAATGCTTGCCAAGTAACTTCAGGATGCTCATTATGAACGCTAAAAACTTGTAAACTTTTCTTATGAACATCAAGAGGATCGTTAACAATAACAATTAAGCCATTTGCTCTAGGTGCTATAGCAAACGTTTCGGGTTGAGTTGAAGTTAACTGACCTTGCCATAAGTGCGCAGCACTCGTAGTATAAAAGGCATTAACCATGCCGCTTCGTGTCATAGTATAAAAGCTTTTTCTGTATTGCTCAGTATAAATAGCGGTTATCGCATTTGATAGCTGGCTTTTGTTGTCATATTCGACATTGTCAGAGCTGGCTTGATCATTATCCGCTTTGAAGCTACGAATTTGTTTAAATTGACGACCGTCATCTGTTGCGACTTCAAACCACTGGCTGACCCGACCACTACTGTCGCCTAGCAATACTGAACTACTACCTGAAAGTAATCCCATTGAAGTAAGGTAAGTATTTTCATTATCTAGTATCGGTCTTATTGTTGCTTTAAGACTAACTTCTTCATCATCATTTAACGAGTACACATATACCGTTGAAGCACTTCGAATAAAGGCTAAGCTTAAATCAGGTGTTACTTTTATTTCATCAATATTACCATCGATAACATCATCAAAAATCTCAATTTGTTGAAAAATAGTTTCGTATCCAACATCATCACCATTAGAAGAACTAAAATCATCTTCAGCAATAAAGCTAGTCTTTATTAGACGCTTATCTTCAGTAAAACCAACAAAAACAATTCTTTCATCATCTATTGCAAAAGCTAATTGAGAAAGTGGTATTTGTTGTTCATCAATTATCAGTGACTCTTGACCAAGAGGATAATTGACCTGTGGGATTATTTCACGGGTATCATTCGCGTAGGTAGCATAAAAGCTTGGCTGAATTAATAACGTTTTGCCTTTAGTGGTATGCAGTAATTTATTCTGTGAGAAAGAATTAACTACTTTAATAACCTGCTCTTCATTAAAGTCGTCACTTACAAATAAAGACGTTGAAAGCGAGTTATCACCAACAGTAAACTGATTATCAGCTTTAGGATCGCTGGCTTTTAAATGATAAAAATCAATATTGCCTGCTGCAGTTATTTGATAGGCTAATTCTTTCAGCTCATCAACACCACTACCTAATACTTTTTCATTACTGGTAGAATCAATATTAATATTAACTGCCTGCTCAATTTTCGCTGATTCAAAAATTGGTTTGACCACATACAGTAAATACATGAATATCAATACAAGGGTAAACAAAACACTTATACCACCTAAGGTGATTAACCATTTTGCTAAAGAGTTTTTTATTCCACGACTACGGTTCGAACTAATAAGAGTTGCCACTTAATTAACCTTATCTTCAATAAACTATCGAGTAGCTTATCTAATATAGAGAATACGATATAATAATGAGGCAATTATAAGTCAGTTATATGACAATTTTATTACAGCAAAGGAATTGCTAGAGAATATATAGGTAGGGAATAAAAATCAGCCCTAAGTAAGGGCTGATTTTTAATGTTTGGTGATGTTTAGTGGACCCAGAGATTGATTATAAGCGAATATCAGCTAACTCAGCATCGAGCATATATTTCAGGTCGTAAATGACATGTTCACTTTTCAGCATTGCTTTAATTTCAACAGCAGATAAAGCTTTAAATTCATTATGGGCTACGGCAAAAATCACTGCATCGTAATGACCAATCTTAGGGGCTGATATTAAGTCAACATCGTATTCATGTTTTGCTTCTTCAGGGTTTACCCAAGGGTCGTAAACATCAATATTAATATCGAACTCAGTTAATTCAGCTAAAATGTCTATAATTCCAGTATTACGAACATCCGGGCAGTTTTCTTTAAAGGTCAAGCCCATAACAAGCACGTTAGCGCCATTAACTGGTAACTTTCTTTTAAGCATGGTTTTCACTAATTGTGATACCACGTAAGCACCCATAGAGTCATTAATACGACGACCCGCAAGAATAACTTCAGGATTATAACCAATAGCTTGGGCTTTGTGCGTTAAATAATAAGGATCAACACTAATACAGTGACCACCAACAAGACCCGGTCTAAAGGGTAGGAAGTTCCACTTTGTTCCTGCAGCTTTTAACACTTCTTCAGTATCGATATTTAGCTTATTAAAAATAACTGCAAGTTCATTAATCAAGGCAATGTTTAAATCTCGTTGAGTATTCTCGATTACTTTCGCCGCTTCCGCCACTTGCATACTAGATGCTTGATAAGTACCTGCGGTAATAATTGATTTATAGAGGCTATCAACAAAATCAGCGACTTCAGGTGTTGAACCAGAAGTCACTTTTAAAATATTAGTGACACGACGCTCTTTATCACCAGGATTAATACGTTCAGGACTATATCCAGCATAAAAATCTTGGTTAAAAACTAATCCTGAATGACGCTCAACCTCAGGCAAACAAACCTCTTCGGTTGCTCCTGGATATACTGTTGATTCGTAAATAATAATATCACCCTTATTAATCACCTTGGCAAGCATGGCGCTCGCTTTAATTAATGGTGATAAATCAGGTTGCTTATTGTTATCTATAGGCGTTGGCACAGTCACAATATAAACATTACAGGCTTTTAAATCGTCAACCTCTGTAGAGTATGAAATAAACTCAGAGTCAGCTAGTTCTTTACTTGATAGTTCTAAAGTGAAGTCATGGCCTTGTATTAATTCCCCAACACGCTGGGTATTAATATCAAAGCCCAAGGTGGGATATTTTTTACCAAACTCTACTGCTAAAGGTAAACCAACATAACCTAAGCCGATAATGCCTAGTTTCACATTTTCTAATGAGTTCAACATACTAGGTCCATTTATTTTGTTTATGATTTATTATCTTACTAATAAATTCTAATTAATTAGTCGAGGTAAAAGCAAAAGTTTATCATTACCTCATGAATTACGTTTACTAGATACCACTAATAGTAGCTATTGCTACAGCTGAATTATAAATAATACCAGTTACACTACTCCACAATGCCAAGTTGTTCATGTATTCAGCATTTAATGG
>CAJWZC010000015.1 GCA_913049915.1 uncultured Colwellia sp. | reverse complement strand
GTGATAATTGTTCATTAGACTGAGTAGAGATTAGTGCAGATTTTTCTTTATTACTATTGATGCCTTTAAGTTTTTCTACTTCCATTTGCTGAATAAGCTTATCGAACTTCTGCCCTATTTTACTGATATTACCTTCAAAGGCATCAATAATGGCGATCACTTCATTCAGCTCTGCTTGAATTTGTGGTGCTTGCTCAGCTTTAATTTGATAACTACTGGCATCATCATCATCAAAGTTCAGTTTATCTTCATCGAGTAGATCGATTTTACTTAAATCAGCTTCAATTTTAGCAATAAGATCAAACTTTTCCTTGTGAAACTGTTCCGTTAAGTTAGCTAATTCACTTTCGATTTTACTTCTTGTTTCAATACTACTTTTTTTAAGTTCATCTCTATCTTGTTGTTTTATTTCAAGACGTGCTTGATGTCCGATGATTTCAGCGTGAAGGTGTTGTAACTTATTAACTAAGCTAGCAAAAGCACTAAAATCGTGTTGCCAAACGGAAATTTTATCTGCGACTTTTTTAATGGCGCGACTGGCCTGAATATCAGCAAGCCAGTTAGTAATATCGGCTTTATTTAAACTGAGCTGTTCTTTTTCATCAAGGGTATCACGGGCAAGATGATCGCTGGCAATAGCAACTAACATGCGTTTAACGGCTTCAAAATCTAGATTTTTTTCTATCGTACCGTTAATTACTTTATCAATATGTGGGCAGGCTTGCTCACTAAACGAGAAACGGTTTTGTAGTAATCTTATTTCTTTGTGTTTACGGCCACTGCGTAAATTTTGAATAACTTGACGGTATTTATCGATACCTAAAAACTTTGAGCTTTCTTTACCAATGTTACGATAATTTTTTTCTATTTCGTTAATGGTAAAAGGTTTAGCTTTGCTAGCTGCAGTAGTGGCAATGAAATACTGACTGTCGTAAGCGGCATCAATAAATTTAAAGTGCACACCTCTACCATCACTGGTGGCTAATACTTGGCACTTTTGACCGAAGGGTCTGGCGTATTCGTACACTAAAATACTGGATTCGCGCGGTAAATAAAAGTCGGCAAAGTTTTTTGCCTGATCAACCTTACTGACAATATCACTAGGTCGCATACCATAAAAAAGTGGTAACAAACGCATTAGCGAGGTTTTACCTGCGCCGTTTGTGCCTTCAAGTTGAGTGTGGCCAGTTAAATCAAGTTCGTTTACTTGTCCTTGCCAAAAACTATCGATAATAATGATGCGTAGCAGCGAATAGCCATGTTCTGCCATAGTATGACCTTAGGAAAGTGTAGTGATGTACGTTATTGAATAGGGATTATTTTTAGCACGAGCGCTGGATCGATTTTTACATTGAACCAGTTAATACGCCAGTCTAAATGAGGTCCGGTTGCCCTGCCGCTTTTACCAACAGCTGCAACTACCTGCCCTTGTTTAACTTTATCACCTTGTTTAACATACGAATTACTTAGATGTAAAAAGGTAGAGCTGACACCCTGACCATGATCAATAATCATGGTTCCGCCTGAGTAAAACATATCAGGTACCCAAAGTAATACCGTACCCGATGCTGGAGTTTTGACCGGGTCGCCCGTTTTACCTGCGTAATCTAAACCAAAGTGTGGACGCTTTGGCACACCATTATAAACACGCTGACTGCCATAAACACCGGTAATTACGCCTTTAATCGGCGCGATAAAACCTTCAGCAAAGTAATTAAGTGAGCTTGAAACTTTACGTGCTATTTTAATCTTTTTATTGTCTGCTTGAGATCTAGATACCGCTTTAGGATTGGGCTGCATTATACTTTTTTTAATGCCTTCAATGCGCTGGATATTATAACTGCGCTTTTCAGGTATTAATATTTTCTCTACCCGATCACCATTAATAGAGGTGACTACGAGTTGATAACTTTTTTTGTCATCGCGAGAAAAACCAAAAGTATAATCGCCGCTATTTGAAACAGTGATTTCCTTACCATTTAAAGTGACGGTATTTTGTGGCAGTGTTTTACCTACCATTAATCCGCCTTGCTTAACTTCACCGGTTAACGCTATTTTTTCTTGCGCTGCTAATACTTCAGAACTGGCAGTAAAACTCATTACCAGCGCTAAAGCTATTAGGGTTTTGCTTAAGATATTATCGACAGAACGAGATAAAGACTTAGTTTTATAGTTAAGCATGAACGATTGCCCCTTTCGCGACACCTTCATAAGCAATGACTTTAACTACGTTATTGGCTAGTTCGCTATGTTCTGCTTTTACTTGTCTTAAAATAAAGTCAGCTAATAATTCTACCGTTGAATCACAATCAACAACATCAAGTACTTTATTGTCAACAGCAATATCAAAGCGACCTTGTGGTGCATGGTAACTAAAATATTGGTGATCGGGTGTTAGATTGTTTATTGCTTGAACCGAAAGCTGAATATCGTCGGCAGAAATTCTGTCGGCTTCACTAGCAATATAGATATCTTGCCAGCGTTTACACCAAGCGGCTTCTAATTTAGCGTCTCTTTTATCATCCACTAAAATTTGAATTTTAGATCTATGGCCATGGGCGATACGTTGGCAATTGCCATCATGTAACTTCAAACCATGGGTATAATGATAATAATCAGTTGGAATATTTTCAGGGCGTAATACTAAGGTCAAACCTTTTACATTATCAGGCAAATGCGACAAAATAATAGCCGTTAGGTGTTTAGTCACTTCCGGAATTGTAACGGTTAAACAGTCTATCGACGCAAAAGCACACGCTGGAGATTGTAAATAATAACTTGCAGCATCACTGATAAAGTCGACTGTTTGATGACCGTCATTATGAGGCGAGTCTGCCAGGGTCACTGCTTTTTCTTGAATCGGCAATAACAGTTTATGGTCAACGGCATCATCTATAATGGCTTTGATTTGCTTTTTTACCACGGCAAAATCAAGCACCATGCTCATTTCGTTTAACGAACCATCGAGTAATACATCAACAATCCAACTCTCACCCACAATTCCGCGCTGTGTACACAGGTATGAAAAATCAATAACGGTAAGATCATCTACAAATAATTGCATTTTTTTCCTTAATTTACTTTTGGCTCTCAATTTAAACAGTATTTATTCATGCACTCGGCTTTAGCGATAATTAGCCTTTTATAGATAATTATCGCTCAGGGAAAAAGCGCTAGTCTTGAACTTGCCACAAAATATCTTCATTGGCACGAACAGGTACAACAACATCATCACCAAATGTCATTGTTGCTGGTACTTGCCATGCTTTTTTAACTAAGGTGATTTTATCTGTATTTATCGGCAATTGGTAGAATGTTGGACCATTAATACTGGCAAACGCTTCTAATTTATCAAGGGCATTCTCTTGCTCAAACACTTCTGCATACAATTCAACCGCTGCGTGGGAAGAATACACACCTGCACAACCACAGGCTGACTCTTTTGCGTGTTGTGCATGTGGCGCAGAATCTGTACCTAAGAAGAATTTTTTATCGCCACTTGTTGCTGCTGCTATTAACGCTTGTTGATGTGTATTGCGTTTTAAAATAGGTAAGCAGAAGTAATGTGGACGAATACCGCCAACTAACATGTGGTTACGGTTATACAATAAGTGATGCACAGTAATAGTAGCGCCAACATTGTCACCGGCAGCTTTAACAAAATCTACCGCATTTTTAGTGGTGATATGTTCTAACACAATTCTAAGGTTAGGGTAATTAGCAACTAACGGCTGTAGAATGGTATCAATGAAGACTTGTTCTCTATCGAAAATATCAATATCAGCAGCGGTTACTTCACCGTGAATTAATAGCGGCATACCAACGGATTGCATTGCAGAAAACACTTCTACTAAATTGGCAACATCGGTTACACCTGATGATGAGTTGGTCGTTGCACCAGCCGGATATAATTTTGCCGCATAAACTAAACCAGATTCATTCGCTTCAATAATATCTTGTGCGCTGGTTTTATCTGTTAAATATAACACCATTAAAGGCTTAAAATGGGCACTAGGTGCTGCTGCCATAATTCGCTCATAGTAACTTTTTGCTAAGGCAGCATTCGTTACCGGAGGGACTAAATTTGGCATCACAATAGCCCTGCCAAAATAACGACTACTATCAGCGACCGTATTTTTTAATACCGCACCATCACGTAAATGTACGTGCCAATCGTCAGGTCGAGCGATAATTAATGTATCATTTGAGGTGTCATTTAAGGTATTACTTTCATTTGTCATGTTCGTATTTCCAATTTTGTATGATTACAGCTAACTGACTATTTATTCAGTCTACATTGCTGTTTTAACTAGCTTAATAGATGATTACTTCAAATAACAAGAAGGTAACGCGATACATTAAAGCAACGTGTTACCTTTGTCTTTTTCCGTATCATTACTCTTCCGGACTTTTTTCAGTATCAAGCAGCGCCATTAATTGTTCTTTTAAATTTGGAGGCACTTTATAGATAACTAACGAGTCATTATGTGGGTTATAAACGACGTCTTCACCGAAATGGCTACGTTCGAAACTTAAGCTTATGCCATTACCATAACCTGAGTATTTAGTGATTTTGTTAACCACTGCTTGCTCGTGCGGAAATGATTCTTCAATAGGGTAAGATTGTGTTTGGCAGAACTGATAGAAGTCTTGTTCTGCCCCTGCACTCTCTATAACGTTACCGACTTCTTGCAATGACACATCTTGAGAACTCGCTTTTTGTTCTTTGCAGTAGCTGAGTAAATCTTTACGTGTTTTTTGTTTTTCAGCAGGGTCTAATTGATTAACTGAAACATAATCTTCAACCGCTTGTACTAATGTTTGTGTTTGCTCTTTGGCGTTTAAACCTTCTTCACAACCTAAAAAGTCTAAAAAGAAGTCTGACACTTTACGACCCGCTCTACCTTTGATAAAAGAGATATAACGATTGCCATTAGAATTCTCTTTATAATCGAATAAATCAATACGTGCAGCCAGTTGCATTTTAGACGTATCTAAATGCTGCGCTGCTGAGATATTTAATTCTCCGTCAACACTGTAATGCTCTGATACTGGGATAACAGCGACAAACAAGTAACGACCGCCCATGTATTCATAATGACAGATAACAAAATAGCCTGTCTCTTCAATATCATACTTTTCGATTTCATTTTTAAGTACATTGCCTGCTTGCGTACTAAAATCATAGAAATTTTGTTGCTCTGTTAAGTAGCTTTCCATTAAATCAACAAAACGCGCAGAATCACCTTCACTCGGCATAGATGAAAAGCTGCCGTAGGCCTTATTACCCTTAGTATTATAAATGGCATGTAAACCATCAACAAAGTTGGTTGTTTTAGCATTTTCTTGCGCGAAATCAGCATTTTCTGGCCCAAGGCGTAAAACAACTTCGCCGGTATCTTCTTTTTTAGACAAAAAATGTAGTGCAATGTTTTTAATTATTAAGCTCATATGACTCTTATGCTCAGTTGCTGATGTTAATTAATGTTGGTGTTATGTATTACGTACTTTTTATATCAGGTATATATTAAAGTGTGCAGGCATTTGATAAACTAGGTAAATTAAATTTATCATTAACGAAAACTTTTTATTTAAGAAATTATTATGCCTATTGTATCTAAATATTCGAACGAACGTGTAGAAAAAATTATCCAAGACTTATTAGATGTTCTTGTAAAAGAAGAAGTAACGCCAGATCTAGCCTTAATGTGTTTAGGTAACGCTGTTACTAACATTATCGCCCAAGTACCTGCAAGCAAACGAGTTGCTGTTACAGATAACTTCACCAAAGCATTAAAACAGTCTATTTAACCATTATACCAGTTGTACTAAGTAAGTGACCCTTTTCAAATGGCCTAAATATCTAATAACTTTGTTGCTTTCAATGCCAATAGCCAGCTATTGCTTAATTAAGCACCTTGTTCTTGATAATTTATTCTTATTGAAAGCTGTTTCCTTAATTAATGCAAATAGTATTAATATAGTATTATCCGCAAAAAGAAGAATTATTATCAATGGTTTCATTTGATACAAAAAGTTACAGCAAAAAACTATTACATTTGATCAGTTGGAGCCATTGGTTCACATTTTTCAATATTTTAGCAGCAATTGCGCTGTCGTCTTACTATTTATTTAGTGAAGCGGCACCAACAACACTCTTTGGCCAGGTTTACTTAATAACTACCTGGGTGAGTCATATTGCTTTTCTAACCTTTATGAGTTTTGTTTTGGTGTTATTTCCATTAACACTAATTTTACCGCACACAAAGTTTATTAGAACGAGTGGCTCTATCATTTTTGCCATTGGTTTATTATTACTGATATTAGATGGCTTTATTTATAGTCGTTTGGGCTATCACTTAAACGCGTCTTCTAGTGGACAAATTATAAGTTTGCTACAAGACATCGCAAAAGATAACAGTCTATTTTATACTATCAGTGCCTCATTGATTATCCTCATTTTAGGCTTCGAGTTCATTGTCAGTAATTACGCATGGAAACATTTAAAGCAATTACAAAAAACAGTCTTTGCTCGTTTTGTTATTTTTGCTTTGGTTTTATCCTTTTTCTTCAGTCATGTCAGTCATATCTGGGCAGATGCTAACCTTGATTATGATATTTTGCGTCAAGACACCGCCTTACCATTGTCTTATCCCGCAACAGCAAAAACACTATTAACCAAATATGGTCTTTTTAATATTGAAGATTATATAGAACGTAAAAATAGTCCTCTCTCTTTTAGTCAAGCTATTCCAACTTATCCAACGATTGATTCAGGACTTTGTCCAGATGATTCAGCGGTTAAAGCACCGACTAACTCGACATTTTTGATTCTAACTGAACAGCAAATATCAACAACTCAGCTTGATCAGTTCATTCGTCGAGCCAGTACTACCAGCTTACATTTAACTAATAATATTGATACCGGCCTTAATGACGATGCTTGGTTTAACCTGCTTTATTCTTTACCGAGTATTTATCAACAAGATATTTTAAAGCAAGGTGTTAAACCACTTCTGTTTCAGCGTATAGACCAACAAGCCCTTGCCACGAGCTTAACTATTATCTCTGATGAGTTTACGGCGACGTCTGTGTTAGAAGATATTAGTAAGGCCCCTTTAGAAGAGAATATTGCTGAACCTCGCTGGTTCGAAGCGTTATTTAGTAAAAAAACTGAACTAGCTAATGTTTCAAGTTTATTATTTGCCCATAAGTTAAATAATAAACCCCTTGGTTTACATATAATCTACTTTAAAAATAGTCATGCTATTGATGCGAATAAAGCAATACAAAATAGTAACCAATATCAATTTGAGCTATTTGTTGATGCGCTACTGCTTGCTCAGAAACAAAAAGCTAAAAAGGATATTATTTGGATTAGCTCTATTGGTAATCAAAGTAATGATACGCGATTAAATACTAAACCTGCGTTATTCATATACCCAGCATCTACTAAGTCAATCCATAAGGATATTACATTTAATACCAGTAATATGGACTTGCAGCCAACCTTAATGAGTCAATGGCTAGCATGTAAAGTTACTAGCTATAGTAATGGTAGTGATTTACCAAATTTGAATAAAGATAGGGTCATTGCTAATACTACTGATAAAGGAATTATTATCTTTGATAAAGATAAATCTATTTTTGTCGACCAAAATGGCAACTTTCAAAGTTACTCACGTCAATTCTCTTCGCCAATAACAGTTAATGCTGATTTTCCACTAATGATTGATGGTGTGCACTTTATTAAGCAGTTTACCCAAGAAGAAAAGCAATAAATACCGTGATTTATGTATTTGAGGGTAATATTGGATGATTGTTAGCCGCTTAGTACCTCTAGGCTAACTATTCTCTTAATTGTCATTGCATTACCTTGATAAATCATTAAGATACAAAAGGTAGACTTGATATACCAATTGTATTAATTAAGGTTGCATAATTAAAGTAAATATTCAAAAACAAGACCCTTGATTGATTAATAGATGGGTATTGGGATTGAAAGCAACGATGTTATTGGACATTTAAAATGATAACTTATTTAGTATAACTGGTATGTTCCCCTAAAGTTTATCTTGTCGGGGTATAGCGCAGCTTGGTAGCGCGCGCGCCTGGGGGGCGTGAGGTCGCAAGTTCGAATCTTGCTACTCCGACCATATAAAGTAAAATAAATTAGCCACTTAATTGTTATATAAAATGACGCTTAAGTGGTTTTTTTATGTCTTTTAAATGAATACGTAGCTCCTTTCCAAGGTAGTTAATATAATGCCCTACACAACGATTAAGCCTCAACTACGATAATTAATATATTAATGAACATACCAATTAAAATAACGCTATTAATAACAATTTTAATCGCTACTCCTGTCCTAGCCGGCAATTAAGAAATACAATCTTTTAGAAAAGCTAAAAAGATCTTAGAAAAACATGTTTATAACAAGCATCGTACCACTCTTTATTGTGGTGCCAGCTTTGATGCGAAAAAACAAGTAATCAACCCGCAAGGTTTTACTACCACTAAATATATTAAACGAGCTAAAAGGATTGAATGCGAGCATGTTATGCCCGCAGAAAGTTTTGGACGAACCTTTAGTGAGTGGCGTAATGGCCATGAACAATGTGTTAATAGTAAAGGTAAATCGTTTAAAGGACGAAGATGTGCAGAGAAAGTAAACCCTGAGTATCGCTATATGCAATCTGACATGTTTAATCTTTATCCTGCAGTAGGTGCCGTTAATGCCCTAAGAAGTAATTACACCTTTACCCTGTTACCGACTATGAAAAGTAATTTTGGTAGTTGCGCGATGAAAATATACAGTCGAAAAGTGAAGCCTCCTAAATAAAATAGCGCGGACATATCTTTATATGAATGATGTTTATGCGCTATATAGCATGAGTAAATCACAAAACAAACTGATGAATGCTTGAGATAGAATGTACTCGGTAGGCGCTTGGGAGTATGCTAGAACTAAGAAGATTACTCGCTTACATAAAAGTGAGAATGATGTAGTGATGAGTCGATACAAAGCGGGTAGTATTTGGTAAAACTATTTGATGCAGTATTAGTATATTATTTTTGCGATAAAAGAATAACAAAGCCTTAAAACTGACAGCTTTTTTGATCCTAACTCATATCAACTAGCATTAAAGGTAATGTTCACTAGTCATAGTGTGTTTGATGCATGTAACAACTTCATACCCATAATACATCTAACAAGCTTTTATGACTTATAATAAAAGCTTGTTTTAAAGTCTTGAATAAAAATCAAACAATATCGATACCTGCTAATTCTTTACTTTATCGTCGGAGACATCAGTACAACGCATCGTTCCGAATCCCCTGCATATTGTCATATGCAACTAGCGACGATATTAAATCGCTAGTAATAGAAAAAAGTGTTAACAGGCAACTATTGATTTAATAGCTCAATATTGGTTGGGTATTTATCGAGTAATTCGACAAGTTTCCTAGCGCCATCAACAGGCTTTAGACTGGTAAGACCTCTTCGTATCAGCCGTACTTTGTCGATATCCTTTGAATTGAGAAGAAGCTCTTCACGGCGCGTGCTACTTTTAGCAATATCAAACGCGGGGAAAACTCGAAGATTAGCAGCATCACGTGATAAAACGATTTCCATATTACCTGTGCCTTTGAATTCCTCACATATCACCTGATCCATTCGGCTTCCAGTATCAACAAGTATGGTTGCTAGGATGGTAATAGAGCCACCATTTTCAATGTTTCTAGCGGTACCAAATAGTTTTCGCGGTATTTCCATTGCTCTAGCGTCAATTCCGCCTGACATGGTACGACCACTACTTTTTTGATTGGCATTATGTACTCGTGTCAGTCTTGTCAGGGAGTCAATGACAATCATTACATTGTGACCTTCGCCAGCTTCTTTACGTGCGATTTTAAGAAGGTCATTAGTAACACGTAGGTGATGATCATAATTTTCATCTGTGGATGAGGCGAATACCTGTGCCGGCACGTTGCGCTTAAAATCTGTCACTTCTTCAGGACGCTCATCAATGAGTAAGGCATAAAGTTTTATCTCGGGATAAGCTTCGCCTACAGACTGACAAATATGTTTTAAAATGGTCGTTTTACCAGAGCCTGGTGGAGCAACAATCAAACCTCTTTGCCCCATACCTATTGGCGTTAACAAATCCATAGCTCGCATGGATAGTTGTTTAGAGCCTAACTCAAGCTGAATAAGCTGGTCGGGATTAATGGCTACACCATTTAAAAAACGCTTTTGTGGGTCTTGATGAAATACATCCTTAACCACTTTTTCAACGGCTTTGGGTACAATTTTTCTTTTCATGTTCAATGTTAATATTTTTCTTGTCATGATATTAGTTTATAACTCTAGATAATTAAGTGATTTTTGACGTTGACAAAGCAAGGATAACCCACTTGTAATCTTATATTTTTAATAGGTAGATAATAACGTATTAGAAAAAGTATTGATAAATATTTATACTTCTTTGTCTTTAAAGCGACAAAGAAGTATAAATTAAGTATTAAAAATAAGGAGTACATATTGGCAGTCGTTTTAGAGATAAATAAAGGTCAAGTGTTTACTCATAATAGTATGTAGGCCTTCGTGCAAACAAGGCTGTAAACATAGGGTAGGCGTTATTTAGCCCTAACGGTTAAAACACAAAGGTGATACTAATAATATTTCAGGCGTGATAATAAGCTGTTATATACGTACTTAAAGGTGTTAAAATTTAGGTACGCATATGGTATAAAATTTGCTTTCTAATGAATGCAACGTGTTATGTATTTATCAACTGGCGCATGTAAAGATAACTTATGTTGTTAACAAGACGAATAAAATCTTAGGCAGTAACGGTTTTTTAAAGGTAATTAATATTGCAACCCCATATTTTTATGGACCACTTTGTACAGGGCTAGATTCGAATAGCCATACCCTACTTTATAAACCATTTCTGTAACTTAATGATGACGATGGTAACTCCAAGCATAAAATACTCTTTCATTAGTTTTAATACAAAAACTTATAAATAATTTGTAAATACTTTGCACCTTTCTCTGAGGCGACTAATCATGCTTGAAATCCACAGCAAATCGATACAGCCATAAAAAAGGGTAATCATTTTTATATAATAGTCGTTAATTTTTACTGGTTTTTTCATTAATTTGACTTCCTACACAGTGTAGTCAAATGTAGAAATTGAATGAAACTTCTATATTTGATAAACCCTTGTTGAATATAATTAAGTAATAGAACGTGTACTTTTGTATTTCTAGATTTATCCAACGTCTATAAACTAAGATTCTAATTAATAAAAAAGATTAAAATATAAAGACTATCGTAGGGAATTAATCTGGTGTTCTTTTGTGATAGATTCTATCGGCGGGACACTCAAAACAATGATAAGTCTTTTCTAAAAAGGTTTTGGCTGATATTTAATTACTAATATAATAGGTAAACAACCCAAAATACGTAACGCGGCACTAAATAAATCATTATATTTTCATTTACTTATAATAACGGCGCTATTTATTCTGACTATTTATATTATCTACTAATAAAATACTATTCTAATAATTAAAATATATTTCATCAGTTTATTGACATAAAAAATGTTCAGAATAATAAATTTTACTGGAATAGCTAACAGTGAGCATCATTAGTTAAGATACAATCTCCGAGCTGATAACGAATAAGTAGTCGTTTGTGATAAAAGTAATACTAAAAAAAACCGTCGTCTGTAATAAACCACGGGAATATTTATATACTTCTAGTAGGTAAGGTTTGCTACTGTTAATCGGCATTAACTATGGTTATTTTATTAGAATAGCTCTACAAAAAATAATAAATACGATTAGAACGTCTTTTCGATAACATCACTCTAATATTTTCCGCTAACAATACATCGCTGCGTTTTAACTTAATTAAAGCCACAAAAGGTTTGTTATCAATACTAATGGTAGTTGTGTGATGACATAGGGCTTTTATTTTTGCTTGCTCGATATCCAACGCTCAGATCCTAAGGGAGGTTATTGAGGCGTATAATAACTACCAGAAATTTATAACTGCTCTAAGTTATACTAAGTATGTGTTTAATTGTTTTGATGAATAAGAGTAATTATATTGGTAACAACAATATAATAGACTATTTACAAAAAACTTTACCACCGATCATTTTAAAAGCTGGTGTGCCTCTAATTAAGCAGTCACGGGCAAAAACCTTATCGCATTCAGGGCATGTACAAGGGGTTTGGGTAAAGTCTTTACTAATACGCTCTTTGAAACATTTAAGTAAAGCACCCTTACCTCCTTTACGGTATTTGAACAGTAAGAAATTACAGCCCTTGCAACATATATCAACAGTCTTGCTTGGGCCTTTTTTATTCGGTTTTGACATTGTGTTGTTATATCTTAGTAATCCCTAAAGCAGCTAGATTATTTGCCATATCTTGAGCGGCAGACTTTGGAGAAATATCATTATCAATTTTAACTATTTTTCCTTGTTTTGATATGTAGAAAGTTACACGGCTGGCAACTTTAAACGTATTGAGTACTTGATACGCTTTTGCTGCTGATTTTGTTGGGTCACTTAACATTGGGAAATCAGCACCTGTTTTTTCTACAAAGTCTCGGTTGTCGTCAAGTGGGTCAACACTAGCCATAACGTAACTAACGTCATATTCTCTAATTAGATGCCCCTGCTCGGTCAACGACTTACATTCAATAGTACAACCACGTGTATTAGCCATTGGAAACCAAGCTAATACCACGGCTTTTTTACCTTTGTAGTCACTCAGCTGATAATAATCACCCGTGGTTGCTTGTAATTTAAAGTTAGGTGCGACATCTCCTACTTTAAGATCTGTTGCAAAAGCTGAGAAACCAACAAGGCTTACCAAACTACAAACAATTTTTATCGATTTTTTAAAGCTACTGCTAATCTTAGGTGTCATGTTAACGTTCATATGGATCTCTTTATTTAATTTGCCTGATAGGAGGAGTAATTACAGTGTATGGTGTTAGTTAGTTAGTTGATTAAAATTTATTAACTAACGTTCTTGAAACGATCACGATAATAGAAGCCTTGTACAAAATCACAACTAAGCTGTTTTGCTAAGTTTAGGTCATCATACGTTTCTACACCTTCGAGGATCACTTTTTTATCAGTACTGCGCGCATAATCGATAATAGATTTCACGAGTAGCATAAAGTTACGATTGTTTTTATTTTTTATTACGTACTTATCAAGCTTGATATAATTAACTAATTGTATCACAGAGGTAGAAATCATTGATTGAGGATTACAAACATCGTCTATCGCGGTTTGAATATTACTTTTAGCGAGATTATCAATCATGGCAAGACTCATTATGGCATCATTTATTTCTGAGTTTTCAATTAGCTCAACCACAACATTCGACTTTGTATGTGATTTGAACAACTTTAGGAAAGGATTACTTTGATCAATAACCCCACTGGCAAAGTAAGAGTCTTGGTCTAAATTCACAAAAATATCATAATCATTAATAGCATAAGATAACTGTAATTGCTTTTGTTGATATTCAACTTGAAACAAGGTTAATGGGCTATTGTGCAGTGACTCATAAACCAAGTCTGGTCGGATGAGTTCATTATCGCTAGAATAGAATCTGGCCAAAGATTCATAGGCAAAAATCTCTTGGCTGTCAGTACTAATTATAGGCTGATATTCTACAGCAAAGCGCTTATTTTCGATGAGATCGATTAAACATTTAGGGCTGAGTAATTTCTTATCTTTCATTGACTTCAGCCGACAATTTTTTAGCCGACCGTTCCTAATACATAGATTAATGGAATGATGAATGTAAACAAGAATGATTATCATGTAAAGTCTTGTTTCGCTAATTGCGTTTGATTGCCATTAATTTACGCGTTATTGCCGGTATATCACTCATACTCTCACCTTGATTGATAAAACTAAGCTCGTCATCAATATATACCGGTTCTGATAACTCTAACGATTGCTCAACCGTTTCGCACTTTTCGTTAATGACAATGGATTGTTTAATAGACTTTGCTGCATCACTAACGATACCCGAGCCTATTATCAGTATTTCTATTTCTGAAGACAAATTAGGATCAAGACTTACACCTGGAACAATAAGTACAGAGCGATTAGTTACCTTGGTGCGGATATGATCAATTAAACCATTATAAGTCGATAATTTAGGCTCTGATTTACAGAACAATTGAAAGATAATACCTTTGGCTGTATCTATGTTAGCGATAGAAACTAGTGGATTATTTAGCGCTTGGTCGAGAGCGTCGAACGCTCCTTCTTCAGAGTCGGCTTTGCCAACACCTAAAATAGACTCACCTTCAAATGATAAAATAGTTGAGAAATCATTTTTATCGACATTAACATAACCTGTTTCATTAAGCATCTGCACTAAAGCGATCAAGAGATTTTTAAGGACCTCATTACTTTGGTTAAAGGCCGAGAATAAGCCAACGCTTTCACCCAAGCCTGCAAGTAATAGGTCGTTGGAAAGGGTAATATAAGCATGTATAGGTTCTTTAATATCATCTATACCCTGCAGGGCATAATCCATTCGTATTTTCCCTTCTGACTCAAACGGTAAGGTTACGATAGCTAAACAGTTGATATTGAGTTCACGTGCTATTTTAGCGACTAAAGGACTTGCACCTGTTCCCGTGCCACCACCAAAACCCGCGGTAATGATTACAATGTCACTGTCCATTATGGCACTACGAAGTAACTGTTCGCTTTCTTGAGCTGCTTGATAACCAATAATAGGATCGGCACCTGCACCATAGCCATTTGTTAAGTTTTCACCTATGAGGATTTTTTTTTCAACATTAATGCTATTTAACGCAGCAAGATCTGTATTAATCGCAACAAGGTTAACTTGCCCTGATAAATTATTTTCGTGAAGCATGTTAACTGTATTGCAACCACATCCTCCTATGCCTACAACGGAGATCAATAATTCCGGGTTTCTGTTAAGAAGTTCTTTCATAGTATTCCTTATTCAATCAATAAAATAATAGCCTAATATGCTCCCTAGTTAGCACATCTCCTGGAGGAATAGCCAAAGAGTTTATGGCTAGTATTAGATCGTATTTCTGACGAATTCTACAATATTTATTATTTATTATAGAGATCTAATTGTTGATGATCCACACCAAAATATAACTCTAACCACATAGTTTAATAATCTCTAACTAAACAACGAATAGCCTCGAAGATAACTTAATTATAATAGCTATTTTTCATATTTATATCTCTACACTATATATAAATACCTATAAAAAAGAGTGAACGCTCACAAACAAATAAAATAAAGAGTTATCAGGGTTGTTATTTTAGTGTGGCTGGGGTTATCAGAGTTGTACTATAAAATTAAAAGGAGTTATCAGGGTTGTTACTATATTGTCATTTCGAGTTATTGGGGTTACTATAGTTAAATAGGTTTTTAGTGATGTTAGGAGTTAAAAATGAAATACGCTGTAGTGTTTACTCAAAGCGAAAAAACCAGTGACTATCAAGTGTACGTACCTGATCTTCCTGGCTGTGCAATTAGCGAGAAAACAATAGATCTTGGTATAGAAGAAATCACTAAGGCCATTAAATCGCATCTTACAATTTTGGCAGAATATGGTGAAAAAGTCCCTAATTCAAAGGGACTCGATAACCATCGAAAGAATTATATATTAGAAAACCCACATACTTTTTCTCAAGCTTTCTGGGCAATAGTAAGCATTGATATTACGCCCTACTTAGGCAAGAGCCATAAAATAAATGTGACTTTACCCGAGTTACTTATTACTCAAATTGATGACAAGGTAAATAAATCTTCAGATTACAAAACCCGCTCAGGGTTTATCGCGAGCGCTTGCTTTGCTGAATTAGAAAAGTAATTTGATTTTATAAAAGTATTATAAAAATTTAGGTAGGTGTTTTAATTTGTATTTTATCTGTACGTTAAATTTTAGTATTATTTTTTATATCAGCACAGATAGATTGATTTTTTTTGACGCAGAATTAATTTTTTCATAAAAAGAAATATTATTACCCTTATCATCGATGTCTGCAATAAAATCAAATTGTGCAATTTTAGGGATAGGTAAAAGTTGCTCTAGTTCAGCAATATTTTCAGACAGGTTATTCATAGCATCACTCGATGCACAATTGGCAATCCAAGCAATACACTTTACACCATCAGCTTTAATTGTTTCATACGTTAACAACGCATGATTCAAACAACCTAACTTCATATTTACAATTAATATAACGTCGAGATCCGTATCTTTAACAAAGTCGGATAGAAATTGATAAGTCGATTTTTTATTATCGATGCTAGCAGTTAAGCTTGATTCAATAGTTATAGGACCTAATGGTAATCGCCATCCACCGGCACCTTCCACTAAAGTAATATCCGCGTTAAGTAATTTCACTTGTTGGTAATGATTATTTATTTCTCCAACCGTGATCTGTTGCTTTAATTTTTTAGCAGCAATGTGAGGTGCAATTGGATCTGCAAAGGCAATTGGATTGATATGAGTAATACTTTGAGCACAGTTAGCAAATTCACTGAGTAGTTTTGCATCTTCATTAATAAGCTGTCCATCGACTAAATCGCAGCCCGCAGAAATAGGTTTAAACGCTGCAACTTTTAACTTCTTATTTTTTGAAGTATTGTTGTGCTGAGTTAACGCTTTAATTAAGGCACAACTGACAAATGTTTTACCTGCATCGGTATCTGTGGCAGTGATAAAAAAAAATTTCATATTTATTTCTTCGTTAGAGGGATATTAAGTAAAACATTTTAAAATATTATGTGGGATATTAGTTTTTAATATCACAGTGCGGATATAAAAACCTTAGTATTAATTAAGTGTAATAAAAATAGTATGGGGATATATTTCACTTATGTTTATTGATTAACTATTTAACTTAACTACTAACCCGGAAAATAAACGATAAGTTGCAGGATAAATACCATTAGGCTCTAAAAAATCTTGGTAATGCTCTGTCATCTTAAACCACTTATCTTTTCCTGACAGGCCTCTATTCTTTTTCTGTGCCAAATGATTAGCACCCAATCCTTTTAACTCGCGCGCTAAATGAATGACATTTTGATATTCCAAAACAATATCTTGGCACTTTTGTTCGACCATCTTCCCCTTTTCATTATTGAATAATGTATTGAGTTCAGTCACTGTTTTAAAGTCAATCACATGTTGATCATCATCTACTTGTTTCCAAGATGACTTCAACTCGTGCAATGTCCCATCGACTAACGTGGTAAACATAAGTAATCCACCAGGCTTTAAAACCCTTAATATTTCATGGATTGCAACATCGAGTGGCTCGAACCATTGAATGACCAAATTAGAATAAATAAAGTCAATACTATTATCTTGAAGTGGTATTTTATGGGCATCGCCTTCTAGCCATAATATTTTGTCATTACGGTGTTCTTTGGCAAAGTGAAGCATCTCATGTGAAATATCTAAACCAATAACTTGGCTATAAGTACCCGCTAATAAATCGGTAAAAAAACCTGTACCTGAGCCTAAATCTAACACGGTAAGATCATTACGGTTGGGTAACCAAGGCATTAAATGTTTACCAGAAAAACGTTGTAATCTTGCTGATACATCATAAGAAGTCGTGGCCGAACCAAAACTTTTAGCAATATTTACTCTATTTGTATTTTCTTGTTCTGTTCGAAGCATTAAGCTATAGCCTTATTGATACATTCCGCTAAGTATTTAATATCTTTAGCATTATGGCTCGCGCAAATGGTAACGCGTAACCTAGAGCTATTAATTGCAACCGTTGGTGGTCTTATTGCGGTTAACCAAATACCTTGTTTTTTAAGGTATTCACTTATGCTAAGTGCTTTTTTCTCATCGCCTATTATTATGGCATGAATTGAAGATTGCGTGACAACTAACTCAACTTCAGAGCTGAGTAACTCACTAAACAATGCGCTTAATTCACTTATTTTATCTCGGCGCCAATGTTCTTTTTGAATAATACTTATACTTTTTCTAGTCGCCCAAGCAATTGCAGGAGATATTGCGGTAGAATAAATGTAATGACGAGAAAAGTTGACCAAATATTCATGAAGGTCTTCATCACATGTTAAAAATGCACCACTGGTACCAATCGCTTTTCCCATTGTCGCCATGGTAATATCTATGTCTGCAAAGTAATTACTGCCCTGTCCTTCATTACCAATAACACCAATACAGTGTGCATCATCTAGATAAAGCCAGGCTTGATTAGATTTTGCCACTTGCGCCAGCTCTAGTACTTTAGCTTGGCAACCATCCATACTAAAGATACCTTCAGAGGCTATCAGTTTATTTGGAAAGTTAGTTTTACTATTCAGTAATTTTGTTAAGTGTTCAATATTATTATGATTAAAGCGTTTAACTTTTGCTTTACTATGATATGCACCATCAATCATTGATGCGTGACTCAATTTATCTAGGTAAAAATGACTTTCTTCATTTTTACCTAGCGCTTGAAATAGTGCAAGGTTAGCCGTAAAACCACTAGAAAAAAGTAAGCATTTAGCTTTGTTCAGCCACTGACAAATATCTTCTTCTAATGCTTGGTGAGCATAATGATAACCAGTGACTAAACTAGAGCTACTGGCACAAACACCAAACTTATCAGCACCTTCTTGTAACGCTTTATTAATTTCGACATGATTATTTAAACCTAAATAGTCATTCGAAGAAAAATTCAGGTAGGACTTACCATTGAAAACAATTTCTTTACCTTGGCTTGTTGTACTATTACAAACCAACTGACGGTATCGATAATTAGCTTTTTGTTCTTTGACATCATGTCGAATAAAATCAAAGCTCATAAATGAAGTACTACCTTAATATTTAAGTACTATCTTCTAGTCATTTGAGTCGCTAGAAACTAGTCTAAATTTATAATAATTTATGCTGATGCGTTGTAAAACAAGTCACTGTGTTGTTGATCAACAATGGCTGCTTTAACCATATTATCTGAGCGTTCAGTATCGTCAACTACCGTTTCAGTATTTATCCCAAGCTTTTCAAACAAAGCAATATCTTGATTTGTTTCAGGATTTTCAGCAGTAAGTAATTTACAACCATAGAATATTGAGTTCGCGCCTGCAAGAAAACACATAGCTTGCATCTGCTCGTTCATCGCAGTACGACCTGCTGATAGTCTTACATGACTATGTGGCATCATAATTCGAGCTACAGCAATACAGCGGATAAAGTCAAAACTCTCTAAATCATCAATATTGGCTAAAGGTGTACCTTCAACTTTAACTAACATATTAATTGGTACACTTTCAGGTTGTGGGCTTAAATTAGCAAGTTGTATTAATAATGATGCCCGATCAACAGCTTTTTCACCTAAACCTACGATACCACCACTACAAACTTTCATGCCAGAACTACGAACATTGGTCAAGGTATCAAGTCTATCTTGAAAGGTACGAGTGGTGATTATTTGATTATAATGCTCAGGAGACGTGTCTAGATTATGGTTGTAATAATCTAGGCCAGCGCCATTTAATCTGTCGGCTTGTTCTTCCGATAACATACCTAAGGTCATGCATGTTTCCATGCCAAGTGCTTTAACACTTTTCACCATATCAAGAACATAAGGCATATCGCGTTCTTTAGGATTACGCCAAGCAGCACCCATACAAAAACGGGTTGAACCCATTTCTTTGGCTCTTTGTGCGGCTTCAAGTACTTTTTCAACAGCTAATAAACTTTCTTTTTCTAAGTCAGTTTTATTACGTGCACTTTGTGAACAGTATTTACAATCTTCTGGACAAGCACCCGTTTTAATCGATAATAAGGTACTGACTTGTACTTCATTAGGATTAAAGTTTTCTCTATGGATTGTCTGTGCTTTAAACATTAGATCACTAAAAGGCATAGCAAATAGTGCATTGACTTCTTGCAAATTCCAATTGTGGCGAAGGATAGAGTTTAACGATTGTGCCTGTGACTGTTTGGCTGCGGTACTACTTAAATCTGACATAAAACCCAATTGCATCTAGTTAACTTAACGAGTAGTCTAGCCAGACTAACCATGATGTCAACGATTAATGAGTACTTTAGTTAACAAATGAACGATAAACATACAAATATAACCCAGTCTGAACAACATTCACTCCTTCGTTCTGATAAAGAAAACGTTTGGCACCCTTATACTTCAATGTCGGAGCCCCTTCCAAGCTATTTAGTTGATAGTGCTCAGGGGGTAACAATCAATTTAGCCAGCGGTGAACGACTCATTGATGGTATGTCTTCATGGTGGTCTGTTTTGCATGGTTATAATCATCCTAAACTAAATGCGGCACTGCAAGAGCAAGCTGCAAAAATGTCCCATGTGATGTTCGGTGGTTTAACGCATCGAAGTGCAATTACCTTGTGTGAAAAATTGGTTCTTTTAACGCCTGAAGGTTTAACCAAAGTATTCCTGTCTGACTCTGGTTCCGTCAGTGTAGAAGTAGCAATAAAAATGGCATTGCAATACCAACATGCCATTGCTGAAAAAAAACAGGTGATGTTAACTAAAACTAAGCTGCTGACAGTTAAAAATGGTTATCACGGTGATACATTTGCAGCGATGTCTGTGTGCGACCCAATTACGGGTATGCATCAAATTTTTGAACAAGTATTAATGAAGCACTATTTTGCTCCAGCGCCTTCAATTAAGTTTGGCGAAAATTGGTCAACGGATGATGTTACCAAGTTATCCGCTTTATTTTCAGCGCATCATAATGAAATAGCTGCGTTTATCATTGAGCCGATAGTTCAGGGTACAGGTGGTATGCGCTTTTATCACCCAGAGTATTTAAAAGCCTGTCGCTTACTCTGTGATAAATATGATGTCATTATGATAGTCGATGAAATTGCGACAGGTTTTGGTAGAACCGGTAAATTATTTGCCTGTGAATGGGCCGAGATTACTCCCGATATTATGTGTTTAGGCAAAACTCTAACAGGTGGCTATATCACACTAGCAGCAACCTTGTGTACCACACACATCGCACAAACCATTAGTGATGGTGCTGCCGGCTGTTTCATGCATGGTCCTACGTTTATGGGTAATGCCCTAGCCTGCGCTGTCGCTAATGCTAGCATTGATTTATTATTTGAAAATGATTGGCAAAACCAAGTACAAGGCATTGAGAGTACTCTTAATACACTACTTAAACCTTTAACAACACATGCAAGGGTAAAGGATACTCGTGTTCTGGGGAGTATTGGTGCAGTTGAGTGTACGCAAAGCGTCAACGTAGCGCAGATACAAAAACGTTTCGTTGAATTAGGTGTTTGGATAAGACCCTTTGGTCAACTAATCTATATTATCCCACCACTGATTATTACATCTGAGCAATTATCAACATTAGTTAATGCCATCGCAACGGTTTTAGATGAAGACGAATGCTTTAGTTAACTGTGCTTGATGATTACTTAAGATAATTAATGGCATTATTTAAACTATAAATTAAGTATGCGACTATAACTAAAGTTACAGTGTTTTTACTAAAATATAGACTAACCAAAAAAGGTTAATGGCCAGCAACAATATCAAATGATAATGAGGATTGTCATTACGACGACGGCTTCGGTATTTATCTGTTATGAGTGCTAAATAACTACCCAATGCACTTAGCCATAAGAGAATATAAAGGTACCCTGTTAATGGGGTTAACCAAAATTGGCGAATTTCAACGTTATAATAACGTAACAACCCATAATCTTTATCAGGCGCTGCATAATAAGACATCACTAGTGCGATTAAAAAAATCAACCAACTTGCCACAGCTAAGCTCGATTGGATATTACTCCAAACATCGGTAGTTTGCCTGCGTTTAGTCCTTTGTTCTAATTTGTTATGTCGAGCACTGTGTTGCTTTATTACCATCATTTTCATCCATTTCAGGCTAATTTATTACTATTGGCCACTATTTGTTATTGTTCAGTGCAATTAAGCATTGCATTTACGCCTTGTCACGGTAACATATCACCCCATTTTTAGCATATTCCCAATTCATTTAAATTTATCTACCACTTCGTGTGAATGGTAATAACTTAATTAGCTTGGTAAAACGCAATTTCAATCAATTACATAAAAATTAGAGGTCATTAAATGTCAGTTATATCAATTACTGATGTATTAGCAGGTAACTTCCCTGTTAATGAGAGCATTACCATCCACGGTTGGATCAGAACACGTCGTGATTCGAAAGCTGGCATTTCATTTTTAGCATTACATGATGGTTCATGTTTTGATGCTATTCAAGCCATTGTGCCTAGTGAACTAGACAATTATGAAAGCGATGTTCTTAAACTGACCACTGGCTGTTCAGTAAAAGTAACTGGTGTTTTGGTTGAATCTCCTGGTAAAGGACAAGCATTTGAAGTGCAAGCTACTGAGGTAGAAGTGTTAGGTTTTGTTGAAGACCCTGATACTTATCCAATGGCTGCTAAGCGTCACAGTATTGAATTTTTACGCGAGCAAGCACATTTACGTCCACGTACTAATATTGGTGGAGCAGTAACTCGTGTTCGTAACTGTTTGGCGCAAGCAGTACACAGATTTCTTCACAGTAAAGGTTACTTCTGGATTAGCACGCCACTTATCACAGGTAGTGATTGTGAAGGTGCTGGCGAAATGTTCCGCGTTAGTACGTTAGATATGGAAAATTTACCTCGTAATGATCAAGGTAAGGTTGACTACAACAAAGACTTCTTTGGTAAAGAGACATTCTTAACCGTATCGGGACAGTTAAACGTAGAGACTTATTGTAACGCGTTATCTAAAGTTTATACTTTTGGACCTACATTTAGAGCAGAAAACTCTAATACTACTCGTCACTTAGCTGAATTTTGGATGGTTGAACCTGAAATAGCTTTCGCTGATTTATCAGATGCTGCTGACTTAGCAGAAGAGATGCTTAAATATGTCTTTAAAGCAGTACTTGAAGAACGTGCTGATGATATGGCATTCTTCCAACAACGTGTAGATAAAACAGTAATCGACCGTTTAAACTCAGTCATTGAAACTGACTTCGTTCGCCTTGATTACACTGACGCGATTACTATTCTAGAAAACTGTGGAAAGAAATTTGAAAACCAAGTCTCTTGGGGCGTAGATTTAAACTCTGAGCATGAACGTTATTTAGCTGAAGAGCACTTTAATGGTCCAGTTGTTTTACAAAACTATCCAAAAGATATTAAATCTTTCTACATGCGCTTAAATGATGATGGAAAAACCGTTGCAGCTATGGATATTTTAGCACCAGGTATTGGTGAGATTATTGGTGGAAGCCAGCGTGAAGAACGTCTTGACGTACTTGATAGTCGTTTAGAAGAAATGGGCTTAGACATAGCTGATTACAGTTGGTACAGAGACCTACGTCGTTACGGTACAGTACCACATTCTGGATTTGGTTTAGGTTTTGAACGTTTAGTAGCATATGCAACAGGTATGCAAAACGTACGTGACGTAATTCCATTCCCAAGAACACCAAATAACGCAGCGTTCTAATTAAGCATTTAATGCTAAAAGGTTAGAGACAAAAAAGGCGATATTATATCGCCTTTTTTATTGCCTGTGATTTAACACTTACACTAGGATATTATTATTTCCAAAAAGTTACCTTATCCTGATAATCTTTCGCTGGTTTATTATTGATAACTTTAGTGGGTGTGCCTACATACAAAAATCCAGTGATATCATTCTGTTCCGCTATATCTAAGCCCTGCTTAACAGTTTCATTATATGCCAAGGTACCTGTACGCCACATAGCGCCATAGCCTAGTGAATATGCTGCCATTTGCATTGCTTGTGCGCAACAAGCTGCAGCAACTAATTGCTCTTGCCGTGGTACTTTATTATGCTCCACATACTTGGTCGAAATAATAATAATCATCGGCGCTCTAAATGGCATTTTAGCAACTTTAGTAATTTTTTCATTTAAGGCATGTTCATCTATGCTAATACCTCCTATTGACCCGGTCATGCTAGATAAATCTTTGGTTGATGCCTCAACAAAGAGATCACTTAAACGCTGTAAACCATCGCCTGTAATGACATGGAAATGCCAAGGCTTTAATCCACCATGGTCAGGTACTCGCATACCTGCTGATAATAAAGTGCTAAGGTCTGCTGAACTAGGTGCGGGCTCTGTTAAAACTGGTGTTGACTGTCGTTGTAATAATAATTCAATAGCGTCCATAAAATATTCCTAACATGTGTGTTCACTAACCTTTATCGTTAAGGTAACTTTTGTACACGTTTATCTCAATAAAAACTTAAAATCTTTTGTTTGAGGAGAAAACTTATTACTGCTTGACTTCATTTTGATCAAGCGCCAATATAAAACGTTACTAAACTATACAGCCTATTTATAAAACGATAGAGAATATATAAACAATACACAAAATTTTACCATCCATAATTAATATTAAAACCCTCAACGCGGTAGCTAATAGCTATCAAGTTATGGTCAATCAACTGTCGTTATCAAAACGCCAGTTAAATTGGCAAGCCTATGCGGTGCATTGAAAAGATTATATTAATCTAATCGTTAATTAGTTAAATTTTAAAGCCGCAGAATTCATCTCTTGCGGCTTTTTTATTCCTATCATTACCTAACAAAAAACCGTAACTATCTATCTTACTTTAAAATAAGGTTAAAACTGAAAACATACTTAAATTTTAAACGTAAACAAGGAGTATAAAATGTCAGTGTCAATTGCCTATTTGGCGGTACTAATAATATGGTCTACCACCCCATTGGGCATAGTATGGAGTAGCGAATCAATTAATCCAAGTTTAGCGGTATTACTTAGAATGCTTGTTGCCCTACTTTTAGGTGCACTGGTGATTAAAGTGCGAAATATTAATATTCCATGGCACAAACAAGCATTAACTTTATACACCTATTCAGCTTTAGGAATTTTTGGTGGCATGCTTTGCTCTTATCTAGCTTCGACTTACTTGTCCTCTGGCATCATTTCACTAGTATTTGGTTTGTCACCAGTGATTTCAGCGCTGTTAGCAAAGAAAATATTAGCGGAGCCTAATATCAGTAGAATTCGTAAGATTTCTATGGCTATATCACTGGTTGGCCTAGCTATAGTGTGTTCCGATAATTTCAATCTAGCGGATGATAATATTTATGGCGTAATATTTATATTGTTAGCAGTATTTTTCTTTAGCCTGAGTGGCGTATTGGTCAAAAGTGTTTCATTAGCTATTCACCCATTAGCGACTACCGTAGGTGCTTTAACAGTTGCTACACCATTATTTCTAATGAGCTGGTTATTACTAGATGGCAGCTTACCTATTGATACCTGGCAAGCAAAGTCGCTCTGGGCCACACTCTATTTAGGTGTTTTTGGTTCTTTGATTGGTTTTTATGCCTACTTTACCGTATTGCAAAAATTATCCGCTAGTAATGTTACTTTGATAACCTTGATTACTCCGGTGGTAGCTCTAACGTTAGGTGCAGTGTTAAATGGTGAAGTAATTAATAACAAGCTGATAATAGGTGCGTTTATGGTGCTACTCGGTCTAAGTATTTATCATTTTGGTCATTTATTTCCGCTATTTAAAAAAAAAGTATGACAAGTTAATGGCATTAAAAAAGCTAAACAGAGTAAATATCTGGTCAGCTTTTTTGATGTTAATACTAAAAATAAAATATAGCGTTAACTAAATCGATTTTTTACGATTAAAAATCGTCTTGCTATAAAATAGTCGACACTGGTAAATCGTCCTGCACCAATAAAGAATAACGCGAGTAACATTATAAAGTAGGTTGTTGAAAATTCTATACCATTATTTAATACCACTATATTGCCCGTTTCATAAAGCCATTCGGTATTACCATTTTCTGCTAATATTTCACGCATTTTTTCAAGCCGTATTGCGGTTACTTTGCTGTTATCTAAACTAGCTTGGGCACTATCAATACCTAGCCAAGTAACTACTTTTGCTGCACTAATATCACTATTCGTTGGCGTGATCGCAAACCAGCCATTTTCAGCATGTACAGAGGTGGCGGCTATTATCATAGTAAACATAAGTGGAATACTTATTAAGCGTGTAAGTGCGCCAACTAATAATAACCAACCACCAAAGAATTCAATCAGAATAACTAAGTTAGCAAGTAAGGCTGGAAATGGTAAACCTAAACCCCAATCACTATTACCAAACCAAGTAATAATATTAGGATCCGCCATTATGGAACTAAACCCTGTAACGTCTTCATTGAGTAATTGGGTTTTACTGAAGCCAGCAATAATAAATACTGGTGCAAGGTATAGTCTTAATAATAAGGCGGGAATTCCGTCATAGTTTTTAAGCTGTACTATAAAACACTGGTAGTAATGTTGTAACGTTTGCATGATGATTATCTTATGAAATAAATAACACTGTTAATAATAAGAACGGCTAACCCTATAAAGTCTTTCAAAGTTATGAAAAAAGTATCGAAATTATTAAAAACAGTCATCAAACATCTCATTGCCATAAATAGTTACAATCTAGCTTGTTCCGGATGTTAAGTTTTGGTAAACATTAAGGTAGTATAGAACTGAATTTTTTAATTAAAGCTACCTAAGATCAAACTATGAATAATCCAAGCATTATAAAACGTTTCTTTTCCTCACTTTGGCGCGTCTTAAGTTTTACCCGCTCATTAGTGATAAACCTAGTGTTTTTTATACTGTTATTCGCATTCATTGGCGTATTCTCAAGTAGTGAAGAGCAATTACAAATTCCCGAGAAAACGGCCTTAGTCTTGAATATTGTAGGTGATGTAGTAGAACAAAAGCGTGAAGTTGACCCTATGGAAGCCTTTTTATCTGAAGCGATGGAGCAAAAAGATGATAAACCTGAAGTTTTACTCACCGATATTGTTGATGTTATTAGACAAGCAAAAAAAGATGACCGAGTAGAAATATTAGTTTTACAACTTCAAGGCTTAAACAAAACAGGCTTAACTAAGTTACAAGATATTGCCACAGCGATAGAAGACTTTAAAGATTCAGGAAAACAGGTTATTGCCCTTGGTGACCAATATTCCCAAGACCAATACTACTTAGCCAGTACAGCTAACAATATTTGGTTAAACCCAAAAGGTTATATGTTACTTGATGGTTATGGCCGTTATAATATGTACTTCAAGTCGGCATTAGAAAAGTTAGCGATTAATCAGCATATTTTTCGTGTTGGTACTTTTAAGTCTGCTGTCGAACCGTTTATTCGTGATAACATGTCCGACGCTGCTAAAGAAGCAAATACACTGTGGTTAGCTGATTTATGGATGCAATATAAAGAAGATGTGGCTCAACGTCGTGGTTTTGGTATAGAAAACTTTGATGAGAACATTGATGTTTTAATTAGTAAATTTAGCGCGGCTGAAAGTAGTTATGCTAAATATGCGCTTAACAATAACTGGGTTGATCAATTGAAATCACGTCAAGAAATGCGTACCGAATTGATTCATTTAGTTGGAAAGAATAAAAAAGGTAATAGCTATAGTCATATTGGTTACCAAGATTACTTCTCAGCAACCAGGTCGTCTTTAGATGAAAATTTAGAACTTTCTGGACGCGCTAGTGATAAAGTTGCCATTATTATTGCTAAAGGTACTATTTTAGATGGTACACAGAAGCCTGGTACTATAGGTGGTGACAGTACCGCTAATTTACTTCGTAAAGCGCGAGATAATGATAACGTAAAAGCAGTGGTATTACGTGTTGATAGCCCAGGTGGTAGTGCTTACGCTTCAGAAATTATTCGTCAAGAAGTTGAGTTGTTAAAACAAATGGGTAAACCAGTTGTTGCTTCGATGGGCACTTATGCGGCATCAGGCGGGTATTGGATTTCAGCTCCTGCAGATAAAATATACGCAGCTCCTTCTACTATCACAGGTTCAATTGGTATTTTTGGTATGATAATGACTTTTGAAGACTCATTAAGCAAAATGGGTGTACATACTGATGGTGTTGGTACTACCGATATTGCTGGTTTTGATCCAACACAAGCGCTTACCCCTGGCATGGCAAATTTGTTCCAATTATCGATAAATAGAGGATATCAAGAGTTTATTCAACTAGTTGCTAGCAATCGTAGTATGACCCTTGAACAAGTTGATGCGATAGCTCAAGGACGTGTTTGGTCAGGTAAAAAAGCAAAAGAGCTTGGTTTAGTTGATGAGCTGGGTAACTTAAGTGATGCTATAGTAGCGGCAGCAGAACTTGCAAAATTAGATCAATACGACACGTTATTAATTGAAAAAGAACAGTCTTCACGTAATAAAATAATGCAGCAATTACTTGGTAAATCATCGTCATTAGTCAGCTTATTTACTGCTACCCAAGAGAATATAGCTATCGACTTGGCTACTAATGCGTTAAATAACAGACCATTATCGCAATTCCTTTCCATGATTAAAGCTGAGTTAAATCAAATGAACCAGTTTAATGATCCACAAGGTCATTATACATTATGTGTTGCTTGCGGTAACTAAAACAACATAAGTTCAAGTTAAAAAACGCTATAGAGTCGCGTTATCTTAAAGAGGTAGTTAAGCAATTAACTACCTCTTTTTATTTATCTAACAATTGACTTAAATCAATAGAGCAAAGACAAATATTGGTTCTATTCGCCCTAACCTCATCAATAAAATTTATCATGCTTTAACTAATTCATCTACGCCCTGCTATAGCAACTATCCTGTTTGCTGAGATATAATATTCTCTATAATAAAATCTAATCGCCAGCAAATTAACTGTTAGGGTGATGGTTGAAATAACGTTTAAATAAAATAAGTAGTCAAAGTTATGTTGAAGAAAAGAATTTACGTTGCTTACACTGGCGGTACCATTGGTATGATGCAAAGTACTCAAGGCTTTGTTCCCACTAAAGGTCATCTGACTGAGTCTATAAATGCTCTACCTGAATTTCATCGTAGTGAAATGCCTGAATTTACCATCAGTGAATATCAGCCATTAATAGATTCATCAAACATGACTCCCAGTGATTGGCAGCGTATCGCTGATGATATTAAAGCTAATTATGATGACTATGATGGTTTTGTCGTTTTACATGGTACAGATACTATGGCGTATACCAGTTCAGCCTTATCCTTTATGTTCGAAAATTTAAGTAAACCTGTCATAGTTACCGGCTCACAAATTCCATTGAGTCAACTGCGCTCTGATGGCCAAGTGAATGTCTTAAATGCTTTATACATTGCGGCAAATTACCCAATAAGTGAAGTAAGCTTATTTTTCAATAACAAACTTTATCGTGGTAACCGTTGTATTAAAGCTTATGCCGATGGTTTTAATGCTTTTGACTCACCCAATATGCCGGTATTACTTGAAGCAGGTATCAATATTCAGCTGGTAGCAGGTACACTGATAAACTCAGTAGATGATATTGAACCATTAAAACTGTCAACGATTACCCCACAGCCCATTGGTGTTGTTCACCTTTACCCGGGTATCAGCAGTGATGTTATTGAAAATGTCATCAAACAACCAGTGAAAGCACTGATTCTCCGCAGCTATGGTGTAGGTAATGCGCCACAAGATGAGGCATTACTCTCTTGTTTACGAAAAGCAAAAGAGCAAGGTATTGTGGTGGTCAACTGTAGTCAATGTATTAAAGGTACCGTTAACATGTCGGGTTATGCAACAGGTAATGCCCTAAGTGAAACGGGCGTGATCAGTGGCCATGATATGACCTTAGAAGCGACATTAACAAAGCTGCATTACTTGTTAAGTAAAAACTTAAGCTATGATGAAATGTGCCAACAGATGGATATAAGCCTTCGCGGCGAACTTACCTAAACATTCATTTTATTTTAACTAAATAAATAACAAAACGAAGTATGAAAACTGCTGTTTATATACTTCGTTTTTTTCAATTTACTTTCTAGTATTTTAAGCCATTGATAGACTTAAACCCTAGTCAATGCTCTGCTCTTCATGCAACTCAATATTAAGCTCTAACACGTTTAAGTTGCCATCTTTTTTATCAAGGTTTATTGAAAAACTTTCATCCGAGACTTTAATATATTTACGTAATACCTGAAGAATATCTTCAGTAAGTTGTGGTAAATAATCAGGTTGTTTATTTCTACTGTTACGCTCATGGGCAACAATAATTTGTAGACGCTCTTTAGCCTTGGATGCTGTGGTTACTTGCTTTTCTTTTTTACGGGTAAAATAATCTAATAGTGCCATGTTATCCTCCAAAAATACGACTAAAAATGCCTTTTTTCTCGGCAACTAAGAATCTAAAATCAACCGTTTCACCTAGCAGGCGATCCACCACATCTTGGTAGGCTTTACCTGCATCACTTTCAGTATCTAAAATAACGGGCTCACCGGCATTAGATGCTTTAAGCACTGCTTGTGATTCAGGTATAACACCTAATAAAGGTATAGAGAGAATATCTTCAACATCTTCAACACTTAGCATTTCACCTTCTTCAACACGCTTTGGTGAATAACGGGTTAATAGCAAATGTTCTTTTATTGGTTCGAGACCAAGTTCAGCTCTTCGTGAGCGACTTGCTAACATACCTAAAATTCGATCAGAATCCCGTACTGATGATACTTCAGGATTGGTCGTTACTATCGCTTCATCAGCATAATAAAGTGCCATCATTGCCCCTGCTTCAATACCTGCAGGAGAATCACAAATAATATAGTCATAAAGTTTACCAAGATCTTCTAGCACTTTACCAACATTCTCTTTATTTAACGCATCTTTATCTCGTGTTTGAGAAGCAGGTAAAATAGATAAACTGCTAACACGCTTGTCTTTAATAAGCGCTTGGTTCAAGGTTGCTTCACCATTGATAACATTAACGAAATCATAAACAACGCGTCGTTCACAACCCATAATTAAATCAAGATTACGCAGGCCTATATCAAAGTCAATTAATACAACTTTATTACCCTTCAACGCCAAACCAAGACCAATCGCAGCACTTGATGTCGTTTTACCAACACCACCCTTGCCTGATGTAACCACTATTATCCGTGCCATAGACCGAATATCCTTTATATGTTAATAATTAAATGAGTTTTGATGACGTTAGTTCACTGTCAGTCAAATGAATGTATACCGGTAAACCCCAGTGTTGCTCCATTGACTCACTTAGCCAATAATTACCATTGATAGAGACCAATTCAGCCTCGAGTTTTTGACAATATATTTGTGCTTTATGATGACCTTGTGCGCCTGCTATCGCTCTACCACGTAATGAGCCATAGACATGAATATTTCCATCAGCAATTACTTCAGCACCTGCTGAAACTGATCCTATTACTACTAAATTTTGATCTTTCGCATAAACCTGCTGACCAGAGCGAATTTGTCCTCGGTGGACTTTATCTGTGTATAAGGGACGTTGAGGTACTTCGACTATTATGTCAGTCTTTGCTGTTACGACCTTTTCTAATGTGGTTACTTTTTGTGAGGTATTAACTTTCGTTGTATTAACAAAAGAAAAGCCAAATTTACGAATAAGCTTACGTTGTTCATTAGTTACCGAACCAGTAAAACCAACGAAGGTGAAGTTAAGTTCTTCAATTAATGTTTTTACCGCTTGATAATCAATTGAAACATCGAGTTTTTCAATATTAACCAGAATAGGAACAAGGTAAAAAAAATCGGGAGCTTGCGCTACTTTGCTTACTAGATCGGCACGGATAGCTGCTAAATTTGATGTTTTTAAATGTAAAACAGATAGAGTAAAACTTGTACCTTTAAATTCAATGCTGGCAACAGCCATAATGAAGATTTTCCTAAGTGAGACAACGCAATGTATCTAGCTATAATTTATCTAAAGCTAATCTAACTAAAAATAATGTACTTAAACATAATATACCTAAAAATAATGTACTTAGACATAAAACTTCCAGTATTACTCATATCTTATTAACTAATAATAATAATACGAAAAAATAAATACGTTTATATACCTACCCTGGCTGAATTTTTAATCATTACGTAAAATAGCTATAAATCCAAACGAAAAATTTTATTGTTCAGTATGGTATAGAGCACTTTTTAATGTCGAAATCAAAGCATTTTGCCCGTGCTGAAAGTACTTAAGTTTATTGTTTGCCATTAATAGTGAATAACTCAAATTAATTGATGCAACCAATAAGGCACGTTCGCTGTTAGCGGTACCTTTTTGTTTCTTAATGTCAGCACACATAACAGCTAAGCTATGAGCAGCTTGATTTAAATCCTCTGCTTGTTCAGCTGAGCAAGAAAACTGATGTTGCTTACCCATTATTTCAATGCTGATACCTTTAGAGTCTTCAGCAATCATTAATTAACCTCTTCTACACTTTGTAATTTACCTAATAGGCTGGTTAATACAGTGTTGGTTTGTTTTTGCTTTTCTTCACCGTCAAGTGCTTCAAGTTGCAACGTTTCATTCTCATCAATCAGTAATGATTTTTGTTGCTCAAGTTCTACAACTTGACTTTTAAGCTGGTTATTTTTCGCAATAATATTTTCAATCAGTTGTTCGAGTTGAGGGAGAGTATTTTCTAACATAAGGCGCTCTTGTTAACTGTAGTAAAATTAAGGCGCAAATTTAATCTAAAGTGAAACAGAATACTACTATTTAGTAAAATTATCGTAGTAATTTATGTAACAATTAGCAACGACGAAAATGATTGGACAATAAAGTTCAAAAAATATACTTTTATGTTAAAAATTAATCAATTGTAATTGTCCATTTTAGTAAAGTTAGATTATGACAAATATCGTAAGATCGGTTGAATCTTAATGAAACACGGTATTACTACTAAAATAACACCAACAAAAATTAACATTATTACGCTAGGCATAAAATAGGGGAATACAAAAAGGTATGATGGCTTTTTGTTTTCTTCCATAGACAAAATAGCCCATGCCTATACCACCAAATAAAATACCCCAAACCATAATTGAAGCACTATCCATGTGGACATCCTTCTATTTTAAGTTATTTCTTTTTAGGTACCGCAAAGTTCGCATAAATGGTTATCTCTATCCCGTCAATAAGAGACAGCATAGCAGCACCAAACATAGCGTTATTTTGAGTTTCGAACACTAAAAGATAAATGCCTAAGACAATAAAGCTAAAACCGACTACAGCAAAGGCTTTTGGATAAGGTATTATCTACCCAGATGAAGGTACAGTTTTTGCTAATGTAGATTTAACATGTTAAGAGACTTTTCTTTTATGCTTATTTGTCGGCATCACCAACTCCTTAGTTGTGTATACTTATCGGTTGATAATATTGTTATTATGCATTTTCACTCTGACAATTCCAGCATATTTTAAAAGAAGGGGTGTTTGTTTCATCATAATTTTTACAGATCCAATCAACCGCTTGTTTACTGCTATACGACGATTTCACTATAGCTACTGCGCGGTCTAAATCAGCATTGTCAAATACCCACAGTTCTGGCCAAGTATCGAGGGCAGAAAAATCTCCTATGGCACCTTGCGCGAATTCATTTTTAATAAATATCTGTATTTCTTGTGTCTCAATAATATTTTTTATGTTGTTCACAAGTAAATAACTTCGTTAGTATAAAACATCTTCATGGTTAAATACTCCTAACAATATATGACCGGTACATTTGAAATAACTCAAGCGATAGTACTTATTAAATGTCTATTATTCCTACAACATCAGATGGGTAGTAATAATTAAATAAACTCTTTACATAGTGCTAATTTCCTTAAATATCGATAAAAAACAATTGATTAATATAATCATTAGTAACTATATAGTACTTAGCTAGCGTTATAGTGATAATAAAAGGACGGTATATATTTTAATTAATTTGTCTCAAGTTCGAGGGTGTTTGTCCTGTCCATTTTTTAAAAGCGGCTCTGAAGTTAGATGTATCATTAAATCCAATAGAGCAACCAATGTCTTCAATAGTTAACTGTGTCTCTGTTATTAATTTTTTAGCCGCACTACAGCGTAATTCTTTCACTATCCCACTAAAACTAGTACCCTGTTCAGATAGCTTTCTACGTAACGTTCTTGGGGTTAGATATAAGTCACTCGCTAAATTTTCTGCACAAAGTTCCTTATGCATATTCGCTGCTACCCATTGATTTATAGTGATCAAGAACTCATTTTTTGATCGTACTGAATTTAATACCGAATCACATTGACTAAGTAATAAGGGCATTGCGAAAGGATTACTTTTTAGGGTGTTTAATGACCATTTATCGTCACTAAAGACAAATTCACTATATGGATTACCATAACTAATTGGGCAACCAAAAAAGTCTTCATAACCTTCATTGTGTTGTGGTTTATCAAAGCTAAACCGTAAAGCATCAAAAGCGAAATCATCTCTGTCTAAAAAATCTCTAACTAAAGACAAAACAATAACGCACTGTAGCTCTATATTAAATTCGGCTAAGTCACTGGCAAACAATAAATCTTCAAAACGAATACATGATTGTTCTAATTCATCTTCCACATGCAGTGACATATTAACCGTTTTGGTAACCAAATTATGATATTGGAGAGAAAATTCTAGTAATGAGCGTAAGTCTTTGCAGCATAATAACGTACAACCATATAAGCCGTAATCTTTTGGCCTTATGGAGGCGCCTAACAGTAAACTCACATCAGGAATTTCTAAGGCTAAAACATTACGGTAAAAGATCACTATTTGTTCCTTATTAATTTTATATTCACGGTCATTTAATCCGTTCGATTTAATACCTGTACCCTTTAATAAACACGATAAATCAATGCCGCGATTAGATAAGGTATTCGACATAAAGTTAAGCTTATGGGCAAATACTTGGCCGGTAAAATTAGTGGATAAACTATTTTTTTGAACCATACCATTACTTCTCTTTTTATTATTTAACACCAGTTAACCACAAATTGACCGCTTTTCACTTAAAGTTGACCGTTTATCACCTTATCTTCACTATCACTCATCTTTATATTATTAAGGTTACCAAAAATTATAATTATAATAAGAGAGTCAGATAACATGAAAAATAAGACAATAAAAAGCATATTCACCCTGAGTGCCTGTGCTTTAGCAATTAATGCTGCAACAGCGCAAGAATCAGTAACTTTAGAAATTATTGAAGTAACGGCACAAAAAAGATCAGAAAATGTACAAGAAACGCCGATATCAATGAACGTACTTAGTGCCGATGACTTAAAAGAGAAAAGTATTGAAAAAGTTGATGACTTACAATATTCAGTGCCCAACTTACATATGACAGAAACGGGTATTAGTACTCAACTATTTATCCGTGGAATAGGTACGGGTAATAACCAAGGTTTTGAACAGTCTGTTGGTCAGTACATCGATGGTGTACATTATGGGCGCCAACAATTACTGCGTATGCCATTTCTAGATTTAGAAAGGATTGAAGTCTTAAAAGGGCCACAATCAATTATGTTTGGTAAAAACTCGGTCGCAGGTGCGTTGAATCTATCCTCAGCTAAGCCGACACAAGATACTGAAATACACTTGGGTGTACAGTATCAACCAACCAATGGTGCCACTGAATTTACTGGTATGGTATCTGGCACATTAACTGATACCTTATCGGCTAGATTAGCGGTTAGAGACTATTCAGAAGACGGTTATATTGAAAATACCTTTAAAGATCGTGATGAAACAATCCGTGATGAAAGTGCCGTCCGTTTGAGTTTATTGTGGGAGCCAAGCGATACAATAAACTTATTATTTAAAATTGAAAAAGATGATTTTGATGGTACTGGCCGACAAATAGAAGTAATTAAAGACGAACCAGCACTTACTGGCTCTCCTATGCCTGGCGCAACATTTAGTCAAATATTAGGAGCTTTAGGCCATCCTGGTGCAATCACTGAAAGTGAATTGAATTATGAGCGTCAAGCTAACGCTGAGGAAAGTAATAATAACAGCTTAAATAACGCCACGTTAACGGCTAACTTTAAATTCGGTGATTACACCCTTACCACTGTATCAGGTTTAGTTTCATACAACTTTGTTGAAACCTGTGATTGTGATTATACCGCAGCGCCTATTTTTTCAGTTTTTATTGATGAAGAGTATGAGCAGTTTAGTCAAGAAATTAGAATCGTCTCACCAGTAGGCGAAAAATTTGATTGGTTAGGTGGCTTGTTTTACCAAACCAGTGAGCTTGCCTTTGATGACAACATCATAATACCAACAAATAGTGTGTTAGGTTTAATCTCAGGTGGCGCGTTAGCCTCACTTAACGGCCAAGCTGCAGGTCGTCATTATCAAACAGACACTGATATATTTTCAGCTTTTTTTCAAGGTAGATATCACTTCACTGAGGCGTTAACACTCACCTTAGGTGCACGTTATACCAGTGAAGATAAAACGTCATCACGTGTCATGAATATTACTGATGTAAGTACAGGCGACATTACTACTAACCCAATGTCACCTGCCTTATTTGATGCTGTATTTGGTATTCAAAATGAACAGAGCCCTTATTCACCAGAAGGCCATAACCTGAAAGGTGAACGTAATGAAACCTCTTTTACGCCACTGATTAACGTAAGTTATAAAATTGATCAAAATGTTATGGCTTATGTCTCTGCCACTACCGGCTTTAAAGCTGGTGGTTTTGATGCGCGAGCAAATAATGTTAATTCGTGGGAATTTGAGGAAGAAGAAGTAACCGCCTATGAAATGGGGATAAAGTCTTTATTACTCGATGATACTTTAGAAGTAAATTTATCTTTTTATCGTACTGAATATGATAACTTGCAGGTAAGTCAGTTTGATGGTGTACTCGGTTTTAATGTGGGTAATGCTAAAGAAACAGTCGTACAAGGTGTTGAAGTTGATGGTCGCTGGATAATACTTGATGGTTTATCAATGCAATATGGTATGGCTTATTTAGACCATGAATATAAAGACTTCACTAATGGTAACTGTCACAGCAGACAAGTTCCTGATGGTGACATAGGTGCTGATGGCAACCAACTTTGTGATTATACCGGAAAATCTGGGCAATATACCCCTAAGTTTACCGCAAGTATTAGTTTTGATTACTTCGCTGACATTTCATTTTTAGGTTTTGAATACTTCAGAACTACACTAGGCCTATATCATTCAGCAAAACAAAATGTTGATGTTAACTTAAACCCGCTTTATGAAGAAGATGCTTACAACAAAGTTGATATGCGTATTGCTCTTGAAAGCGAAAATTGGAATATTGCGGTGTTTGGTAAAAATATGACTAATGCAGAAGTATTAACCTATGTGGGTAATAATCCATTATCTGGTAGTACTTTTGGTACCGATACTTTTTATGGTTTTGTCGACCGACCAGCGACTTATGGCATACAAGTAGATTATAATTTTTAGTTAACTTAACTAGGGACTATTGATCTTTCGCGATTAAATTTTGTTCCAGATAAAAGCGTTTTAATCGCGACGAGTAGTATGAAGCATAGTCACTCTAAGCACATACTACTCAACAAAAAGTAAAACGCTTTTAGCCAAATCATTTGGACAGTATTTATTGGCCATTTTACAGCGTTATCGCCTTTTTATGTGGAATAACTACATTATAAAGGCCCTACCTTGTATAAATACCTAATAAATAGCTACAAAAAAATATCGAAAGAGCAGACACTAATTTCATAGATGAAAAAATAGGGATTAGGTTTTTGTATGCTAAGGCAATACAGTAACTTAATCCCTGCTTTTATCAATGTATACTCAGTTACTTTTGGTTTTATTAAAACGCTTCATCTTCACTGAAAACACTGACGGTAATTTCACCATCATCACTTTCAAACACTAAGAAATTTATTGGCTTACAACATACTTGGCAATCTTCAATATACTGTTGTGCCACATCGGTTGAGTCAATGAGTACTTTAATCGTTTCACCACAGTAGGGACAACCTATAGACTTCTTAGTTAATTGATTCAATTTTTCTTCTCTCTACTTTACAAATCATAAAAAACATAACAACTCAAAGAACTGAGCATTGAGATGATTATGTGTTAATTATTTAACATTTTATAGTTTATAATTGACTTCTATTCGGCTTCAAGTGCCATAGATGCCATTTTCATAGTACTTTCAAAGGATTCTGCGCCCGCAATAAATAAACCATTATGACAAAACATTGCGTCATCAATACCCGTTGCGTCTTTAAGCGCTTGATCAGATAAACCAGCCCATGCATTAGGTAGTGGTTTTCTATCTTCGAATGAACCCGGCTCTACAGGTACTGTTTGAATACGCCATTGGCCAGAATTTGATGGATAAACCATATATAAAGCAACTTCAGACAAAGCGTGAACGGTTTTTTTCCATGGGGTATATTGCTCTAAAACGATCACTCGAGGATCTTTAGCATTCTCGATAGCTTTAGCGACGATATCTTTGGCACTAATGCCACCATTAGCAGAGGCAATGAATCGAGTTAACACGCGTGATGCAAACTCAACCGCTTCATCAAAACAAGTATCAAAGTGACTTTCTTCTTGCCACGTAGGGTTAAACATTGAAATAGTTTGGCTAAGGCTAATGCCTTGGGTTATACCTTTAGTAACACCCTCAGCATACCCACAATCAATGGCATCAATTGTTGAGACTAAACCCGCATCAACAGAATTTGCTACTTCTTGATTACCCTGACATATTTTTACACCATATTTCTGCCAAATCAAACCAAACGAAGAATAGGGAATACCATTTTCACGCTCACCAGCACCACCTCGTTGATGATGATCAAAACGACCCGCATCTGGATCATACTCACCACCTACATCAATCACGATATGTGCTTTAGCGATAAGTTCTAAATTACGTGTACGTATCAGTTTTATAGAAGGGAATATGTTTTTAAGTGCAGCGATACTGAAAACATCATCTGCATGAAAATTACCGTTGTGAGTAGCTATCGTTATATCATTCATTTGTTTGGGATCATTTTAGAAAGAGAAAAAAGGTATCGCTAGTGTAAAATTTACTGATTGGACTCTTCTATTCTTGAAAAGTATAATCAGTAAAAATTATATGTCGAATTCTATACGAAGACAGCAAACAAAAACAGCTGATTATGTAGAGCTATACCCATTACACTTGAAGATGCTACTGTTCAGCCATTACTAGCGCTTTAATTTTCAATGCTTATTCAAAATGGTCAAGTTTATGGGTAATGATCCACCACGTTGCCGCTTCCATTAATAACTCAGGGTCATCATTTTTGTTAGCAAAAAATGCATAAAATGATAACCCGACATTGTTGCCCTTTTGAGTCACTTTTTTATCACAAACTGCTATTATTTTATCTTGTAAACTTTTTATCACGCGTTAATTTCCTTTTAATGTCGTTATGCTTATTTTTAGTTAAGAAAAAAGCCAGCAAGTATAGTTGCTGGCTTTTATATTAGACGATATTGACCATGTTTTAGACGATATTGACCATCTATTCAACAAAGGTTAGTTTAACAATAAAGACTACTGATTTTCGAAATAGAATTTTTCACGTTTGTTATCATAGTTACCAATCTCATTCATGGTATCGGCGTTGTACAAACGGCCGTTAACCATAGTATGAGTTACCTTATCGCTTAAACGTATATCTTTACTGACGTCACCATCAATAACAATCATATCAGCCAGTTTACCGACGGTTATTGAGCCTAGATCTTTATCTAAGCCAAGGGATATTGCTGGTGAAATAGTCGCAGTACGAATAGCTTGTAGTGGCGTCATACCACCTTGTGCCATCATCCACATTTCCCAGTGCATTGCTAACCCTTCACGTTGGCCATGGCCACCAGCATTGACTTCAACACCTAAGTCTTGCATTTCTTTAGCGACTTTAGCTACGTTAAAGTGGTTGTAATGATGAAGCGGTGCTTTTGGTCTACGCATAGAACGTGGATCTAAAAACTCGCTTGGTACATATTTACTTAAGCGTGGGTGTTCCCAAACATTGGTTGTATCATACCAATAGTTTTCACCTGATATACCGCCATAAGCAACACCCATTGTTGGTGTGTAAGCCATATCAGATTGAGACCATAATTGCTTGATATCATCATAAATTTTAGCGGTAGAAATTGAGTGTTCTAACGTTGTATGCCCATCAACAACCATGGTTAAGTTATGTTGTAGTAATGAACCACCTTCTGGTACTACCATCATTTCTAATTCACGCGCGGCTTGGATAAACTGCTGGCGTTGGTTACGGCGTGGTTGGTTATAGCTTTTAACACTAAAGGCCCCTGCCGCTTTTAAACGTTCAACGTGAAATTTAGCATCATCTAAACTATCTACATGTGAAGTATACCCTGGGATAGTCGCACCATATAAAATAGTACCGGTTGAGAATAAACGTGCGGCAACTATCTTACCGGCTTTTTGCATTTCACTGGCAGCAAAAAATTCTGTGGTATCGTTTGAAGGATCGTGAATAGTGGTAACACCTAGCGCTAAACCAGCATAATTTATCCAGTTTTGCTGTGGAATAATTTCATTACTGCCTTGTGAGCCATGTGCATGAGCATCAATCAACCCTGGCATTACAGTCTTATCGGTAATATCAATGATTATTGCATCACTTGGGATGTTAACTTGCCCTTTAGTACCAACTGCTTTGATTTTGTTACCTTCAACAAGCACAACGCCATTTTCAATAACTTGTTCTCCTTCCATGGTGATAACGTTACCACCAACGAAAGCAACATGACCTGATGGAACATCAACTTTTTGTTTATAGCTTAAGTTAACTACTTTTACTGGATTAGTTGGATTCTTTACCTTAGCTTCAACCACTGAGTTATCAGCGTTATCATCAGACGTTGTGTCACTACTTTTACTGCTAACCTCAAATAAGCCTTTTACAGAGGCTTGGTATAAATCAGCTCCTAGACTCCAATAAAGCTCGTTAGATTTACCATTCCAATTAACACCTTCACCAGCACGTACTGATAATTGCTCTACTGGTAAATTTTTCGCTTTAGGACCAATATCAATCACATCACCACGTTCTACAAGCGGTGTAACGAAAACTTTGAAGCGTTCGGCAAAAGCAAGGTATTGACCATCTGGAGATACACGATATTCTGAAGCAAACTTGCCTTGATATAACTTAGTGTCGTGTTGACCGTCTAGATCAACCCGTGAAATATGAGGTACTTTTCCATCACGTATTAAATAAACACGATCATTTCGCGCACCAAAGTGTGGTTGTACACCCTTTTCAGTAACCAATGTGGCCTTACCACCTTTAGCTGATACGGAATAAACACCGGGGTTTAAACCCCAGGTAGGATCGGTAATATAACCGCCACTGACTTTACGATAAACAACAACTTTACCATTAGGCGAAAAGCTTGGTTCTACGTATTTACCCGGTTCACGGGTGATTTTTTTACCTTTACCACCGCGGCTAGAAACAACACGTACTTGACCTAACGTTTTATCGTCCCAACTTACGTAAACAATTTTTTTACCATCACGTGAGAAACTTGGATTAAGTTCAAACTGACCTTTTTGTTTGGTTAAGCGCTTCGATTTGCCGTTAGGTAAGCTTTTGGTGTAAAGCAGCCCCATTGATTCAAATACCGCAACTTTACCATTAGGAGATACTTTAACGTCACGTAACATCTTAGTATCGAAAGTTTTTTGATCTAAGTCTTGCGTAAAACGTACCGCTGTTTGAATTTTCTTTTGTGTTTTAACATGAAATTCAATTACGGTAGATTTTTTAGATTCAAGTGATAACTTATTAATTTTCCCCCCTGACCAGAAAACTAAACCATCACTGTCAGGTGCCCAAGCCATGGTAGGATAAACCCCATGGATAGCCCAAGTTTCCTGCATATCACGGTCTAAACCATCATAAACTTTAGTTTCCTCACCACTTCTCAAATTGTATAAATATAAGTTTGATTGGAAATCATCACGACTGATAAAGGCTAAGTATTTACCATCAGGTGAAAGTGTTGGTCTTATTGCACCCCCTTTACCTGATACAACCACTTTAATTTCACCGGTTTCAAGCTCAAGACGTTTAATTTTATAAATGCCCTTTTCAGAGTCTTTTGAATAGTGAAAGCTTTTACCTGGCGTAGCATCTTGTGAAAAATAAACATATTTACCGTCATGAGAGAATGCTGGTTCGCCTAAATCTTTTTGTTCATTTGGACGTTTAGTTAACATAACGCCATTGCCACCAGACTTATGATACATCCACACTTCACCAGCACCTAAAGAGCGGGAACCAGTAAAGTGTTTACGGCCAACAATATAATTACCATCCGGAGACCATGCTGGGCTATTTAATAAACGGAAAGTTTCGGTTGTTACTGCTTTTGACTCACTGCCATCGACTTTCATTATCCATAAATTATCACCACCCTCTTCATCAGAAGTAAAGGCAATATACTTACCATCAGGGCTAAAACGGGGTTGCATTTGCCATGCAACATCAGTCATTAATGCTTTGGCTTCACCACCTGAAGCTGGCATGGTGTAGATATCACCCAATAAATCAAAGGCAATGGTTTTACCATCTGGACTTAAATCAACATTCATCCAAGTACCTGAACGAACATCAATATTTGCAGTAGAAAATTGTCCTTGAGGATCATTTACAGACCATTTCTCAGTTGTTTCTTTTACGCTTTCTTCGCTAGTCTTTATAGATGATTTAGTCGATGTCTGTGCAAAAGTAGTTGGCAAAGCCAACAAAACACTGAGAGCAATACCTGAGAGTAGAGATTTTTTATACAACATTTTTTTCGATGGCATAGATGGCTACCTTATACGTTTGTATCGATTGAATTTACTATCTTTTTAATTATAAGTACTTAATCACATACGCTAAATAAATGTAAGTGAGTTACGATGGTTAGCCATAATTTTAAGATACATTACCACGGTAAAAAAGCATAATATTGTACGCCTTTGCTGCCACGACTGATAATAGGATAAATAACATAGTAAAATAACGGTGACCTAGCGTTTACGACTAAGATTTAAAGACTAAAGCGTCGCTTGCCAATAACCAACATCTAACCAGCGGCCAAACTTTAAGCCAACTTCTGTAAAATGGGCTACTTTAACCATGCCAAATTTCTCATGCACAGCTACACTGGCAATATTGGGTAAGGTAATACCACCAATAACACTATGAATACCCGACGCTTTTAATTTTTCAAATAAAGCTTGATATAGCTGACTACCTAAACCTTTTCCGCCATGCTTTGATGATAAATACACAGTAACTTCTACTGAGAATCGAAAAGAAAAACGTTCACGCCACTTGGCTGCATAAGCATAACCAACAACCTTTCCTTTCTCATCTTCAACAACTAGCCAAGGTAATTCACTGTTAAGTACATTTGTGATCCTACTTAACATATCAGCAGAGGTTATTGTTTGCTCTTCAAAAGTAATAATAGTATCGGTAATGTAATGGTTATAAATATCACAAATAGCCTCTGCGTCTTTATCTTGTATTACTCGTATCATATAACTTCCTTAACACATAAATTATTTAAGACTGATTGTTCACCTATACCCCAACTATTTGGCTCAACATTCATATCAATTAATTAAACGCAATTTTTAGCTATAAATTAAGTATTTACCAACTGATGGTATCAATACACAGTAGTTTTCCTGACTATTTTTTATACAAAAATTATAGTCAGATTACGTGTTAGCAATACATAAGGAAAGGAAATATACTTGTTTTAACTAAGTAGAGCATATTATTCGCCTGTGAGTATTAGCTAATCAGGCATCATCTATGGAGAGTTAACAACTACTTGCTTCCACAGTAATTACTGAACTTAACAGAACTCTTAAAACGAGATTTTCGTAAAGAACATAGTATTTAATAGTAAATTTTTGATCATAATCACCAATAAAAAATAGAGATGTAGTTGTTGGTTGATGTTTTATCGATTTTTTAGTACAAGTTTTATAAAAAAGTCAGTTTGCTTCAAATTAAGAAGCAAACTGACTTTGAGTTATTATAGTTGTTTCTGTTCGTTACATTTAACTGAATTTACCTGATAGCATTAAGGTTAATAATTCTTCTATAGGCAATAAATACCTTTTAACCGCTCAATTAATGGTAAATCACTTTCAGCAAGTGCACCTAACATTAACCAATCAACAAGTAGTTTATTTAAATCAATCTCAGTACCTGAAATCATTTGCTCCTGCATTAACTGTACTTGCACTTTCATGCGCTGGGCAGCTAACTCTGCTGGTGAATCACTTTTCCCAAGTATTTCAATTTCTAAGGTTTTATCAGAGCGAGAACTTGGTTGAACTGGTTTCGTTAACTTAACATGCTCTTGGAAACGTTTTTGCCAAAAACTTGTTAAGTTATTGAAAACAGATGAGACTTGTATTGCTGTTAATATTTGATTACTTTCAGCTTGCAAGGACATTAACTCAAACAAACTCAACCAACTTTGTGATGCCTTAACCTGGTTGTTACTTTCAATAAGCTGTTCAATATTTTTGATTACTTTTTCAAGACGAACTACTACAGTTTTAATAACAGGTCTATTAGCAATAACTTCTTTAAGTAACGTTTCTGCTTGTTGTGTGATTGATTGCAATGCTGGCTTATCATCTTTGGTCGTTAAGCGATTAAGGGACTCTTCAATAATAACGATTTGATCAACAAATACTTGTTGTTGAGTCGATAACGCCGCTTGTTGATCAGACTTAAACTGTTGTCTTTTAGAAAATAACGCATCATTAATTTCACGAAATTTTTGCCATAATTGATTCTCTTGATGATTACCAGCAAAGCCTACTTCACGCCATTTTTGCTGTAACTGTTTCGCCGATTCAATAGCAACTAAAACATCTTCACTAGCCAATAACTCTTCTGCTTTAGTGATTAAAATTTGTTTTTCTACGCTATTACTTAAGTGAAACTGGCTAATGGCATTTTTAATCGGGGTAATAGTGTTTTTAAATTTAAGCTGTAATTTTTTATATTGGTTACGATCAACTTCACCAGCGTTATTCCACTGTTGTTGTAAATTATTGAGTTTACCGTCCAGTTTTTTGAAATCTATCGTTTGTGCTTCTTGCGACTGATTAAAGTTTACAACCAACTGTTCTACTTTTTCTAATAGTTTTTGACGCTGTTCTAGATGCTGTAGACGTATTTTATCTTGCTCAGCATAAAACAAACGACATGGGGCAAACGCTTGTTCACAAAGTTGATTGAACTGCTCATTTAGCTGTTTATCAACATCTGCATCGGCGTGACCTAAAGAATTCCAGGTATTACGGTACTCTTTAACTTTGCTAGATTGTTCATTCGGATTATCAAGAGGTGTTTCAACCAATGTTTGCATGGCTACCAACAACTTTTGTTTACGTGGTGTGGCGATATAGTGTTCCCAATCGCTAAGCTCGACCATTTTTTCACTAACTTCGTCAAAATCACGTTGTAATTGGTGCTGTTGCTGAGCGGACAATTGGTGAATGCTTTCTTTCACGCCTTTAAACAAACCAAAACAAACCTTGAATTTACCATTACTAAGTAAGCGTTTTATATCAACTAATCTTTTTTTATGTTGAATAAACAGTTCTTTTTGCTTACTTTGTAGTGATTTTAATCCACCCTGCCAGTTACTTACGATTTCTTTTTGAGCTTGAACAATTGATTCCGGTAAAATACCCGCTGTCTTTTGTTCAATGACGCGCCATGCTTTTAACCAATTATTATAGGTTTCTTGACGATCGTTTAACTCATCTAATGTCTTGGGTAAGGTTAATTGTGATATTTTCGAAATTAAATTGGTAGCTTCACTAACTGACTCTGCTATTTCAGGTATTTCACCTAAACGTTTTGTTAATTTTATTACTTGCATAATAAAAACATCTTGCTCTTCTTTATTAAGTACTGATGTCTTGATATCAGTACTTAATTTACGTAACAAGTCTTTGAATTGCTCTTCATCAAAATTATTACTTGAAAAAACCGCTGTGGTAATACCTTGGCTGATTTGATTAAGCTGTTGAGTAAACTCTTTTTTGTCTTGCTGTTTATCGTGAGCTAACTTATCGCTTATTATTTGCTGCTGATAGTTTTCTGCCTTGGCAATGAACAACTTTTCCAGCTGAGTTATTATACTGTGATATTTATCATTAAAAATAGTGAGTTCTTCAGCAGTAAAAACTTCAAATTCTACTTCAAGTACCTGCCAATCATTAATTAATAGTGTTCTACGCTTTTTGTAAACACCGTAATCAGCAACATCTTTTAATGCTTGCAGTTTTGCTAAGGTCAGTTGAATTTTCTTAGCTAATTTTTTTGGTTTCTCAATCGCGGTCTGTATTGCTGTGATTTTATCTTCAATTTGTCGCGATAATACTTCATTACATGCTTTTTTACTTAGCTTTTCTAATACTCTACTGTCATCAACTTGATTGAGTAAATAAGTCTGAAAATCAGGATATTGTTTTTGGTTAAAACTATGCGTTAATAAATGCATTGTCGTTTTACGAGCACTTATTTGCTGGTAAATGCATATCATAATAGCGCTATCTTGTTCATGAGCTAACCATGCTTCTAATAAAGCAGTCGACAACACGGGTGTTGTCACTTGTTGAGCTAATAGCGTTTGCTTTTGTTCAGTACTGATCGTTATCTTGTGATCAGTGGCTAAAATATCATGTACTTGTTTGGCGGCAAATTGTTTTACTTTTACTTGGTCATTATCTTTACTTGCTTCAAGGTAACATTCAAAACTTGCTACTTTGATAAGCGCAGCCCGGCGCACTAAATCACTAACATCTTGATTAATAAGTTCACTTAATATGGCGAATTGCTCACTGTTATCAGCAGATAATTCATCATTAATAGCGGTAATACGCACAGTAGCGTCTTTATGTTGCCAGTTAATTTTTGTTTTAAAAAATTTGGAGAAAATCATAGTTAATTTAATTCATTCAGTTGGAGAATAACGAGAGTGGTTTAAGTTCAAACTTATACCAATCGTACTAATTTATTGGTCATTTAGCGAGAATTAAAAGTCTAAGAGACAAGGCATTGATTGCAAGGAATAGTTATTCTCTTGTCAAAATCAATAACGCCGCATATAAACCTTTCCAACTCACCCTATGGGAGCTTAATAGCAATCTGATAACTGCACAAAATATACTTAATATAGAATAACTATGATTACTACATTTTGCTTATTCTAAGCTCGCTATTGAAGTTCTAAGTCAGTCAATAAATTAATTCGTTTGATATTAAAGCTCATTGTTGCTGAAATAAGCGATGTCCACTTGTGTTGTTTTAGTACAGCTTTTAAGTGGCTCTTCCAGCTTGTTGCCAGAAAATGCAGCTTTTAACTGACGTTTATTCTTTTCGACAACACGACCATCCGGGCCAATGGTAAGCATCTCATCATTGTCTAAGTGCCTAGCTTGATATGCCATACTTAATTGTAAAGCAGTGGCACGTTGAGGTTTATCAACAACTGTACCTTCAGGCCATCTTCCTGTTTCTGCTGCACACTTTAAGCGTAAGTACATGTCATTTGACATGGTGTCTATGGTTTTAATTACATCCATTAGAATTCCGAGGTATAAGTAATATTAAGTGTTAGTTGTGTTCTTGAAACTTAACTATGTATCAGAAAAGTTAACTCGCTTTTCGTTTGGTAAAGAGCAGCATTACACGAATGATTATGTACATAAAAAAACCGAGAATGGCACTGCCCATAGCTAGATTATGTTGCCAAGTATCTGGCTGAATATTATCTCTAAACATAAATAAAAAACCTCCACAGAATAAGAGCATAGCAACAAAAGAAAAATTCATTAAACGTTGGGTTTTATTAATTAAACTAACACGGTTAAGACTAGCAAGTTGATCTGAATCGAGCTCAGATAAATCTAGAGTACAGTGATTACAGGTTTTGACTTTATCGGAAATTTTTTTCTTACAACCTGGACAATTAATAACGGCCATTTAGTTACTCATGTAATAATATATAAACGTTGAAGTAGGTACTGTATCTTTGTTAATAAAGTTTTAAATGAGAGCACTTACTTTAATTGCGCTTAGTATACCTGACCTATTTTACTATTTCACTAGTGATAGTATGTGAAAATAGGTAAGTTATTTGCTCAGAGGTTTTACTAGGTTTTTAAAAGAAAACAATAGCAGATCAACGATAGTAGTAGATTGTAATACTTGCCTAATAGCTAGGGTTGCAGCGTTAATATGCTTAATGGTCGTGACTCTTATATAATAATGACCTGTTCAGATTTTGTGAAAATGTTAGTAAACTCATCATCACAAAGGTTATGAAAAATTTTAAAAGACGATTCAGCTTCATCACAAATAAACATTCAATGAATTTTCACTTGATATATCTAGTGATTATTTAACCAATGCCATATTATCTTCACTAGTGTTAGCGATTATATTATCAAAATATTTAGTACTTATAACTGCAAGGATTCTTGTATTATCCTATTTATGGTCATAAAGCCATTCTATTCCAAAAGGCTCAGCTATCTTGGTTAGAGTATAGAAACCAACTAACAAGATAGTAAGTTAATATAGTTATAGATACTCTAAAAACATACAGAATCTAAAAGATGCTAATAAATAAGCCGTTCTTAATAACGACTTATTTATAATTAAAAATTATTGGTGAAATTTAGTTAAAATTAAGAGGGTTAATTAATCTTCTTTGCTTGTCACGTTATCTTCCACAGAGTTGTCTTTAGCATAACGCTCTTCCCAAAAATCAGCATTCTCTATACCTAAAGTCTTAGGATCGAAGGTGAATTTTTTTACACCTGCTTTTTTTTGGGCTTCATAATCTTTAAGTGCTTTAATAGCTGGCTTGGACATAAAGAAGATAATAATAATACCGATGATGTTAAGCCATGCCATCATACCTACGCCAATATCACCCATACCCCATGCTAAGTCAGCAGCTTTCACCGTACCGTAAAATGTAGCACTAATTAACATTATTTTTAATGCTAAGTTTAACGCAGGTATTTTTAAAGTACGGCGAATATAATATACATTGTTTTCAGCAATAAAGTAGTAAGCTAAAATGGTAGTAAAGGCAAAGAAGAATAACGCAATCGCGACAAAAGGCTTACCTACCCCACTAAAGACACTTTCAACAGCAAGCTGTGTATAAGCTGGACTATTAGCAGCAACTTCAGCAGCAACGTTTTGAATCAAGAATATTTCGCCAGCGCCATGTACGTTGTATGCACCCGTAATTAAAATCATAAACGCGGTAGCAGAACAAACAAATAATGTATCGATATACACTGAGAATGCTTGTACTAAACCTTGCTGTGCAGGATGTTCAACTTCTGCAGCAGCAGCTGCATGAGGACCTGTACCCTGGCCTGCTTCGTTTGAGTAAACACCACGTTTAACACCCCAACCAATAGCAGCACCAACACCCGCCATAGGGCTAAAGGCATCATTAATAATCATCATAAATACTTCTGGTAATCTATCGATACTTAAACCAATAATGACTAGTGATACTAAAATATAAGCAAAGGCCATAAAAGGTACAACCACTTGAGTAAAGTTAGCAATACGTTTAACACCACCAAAGATGATGAAACCTAACAACAATATAATACCTGTGGCGGTATACACTTTAACCATACTTAATGTACCAAGCGCAGTTTCAATAGTATCACCTTGGCCAAAGACCATAGTAATAGCCTCACCAATACCATTAGATTGAACCATAGGCAGCATTAAACCACAGGCTATAATCGTTGCGATGGCAAATATCCATGCATACCATTTTTGTCCCATGGCTTTTTCTATGTAATAAGCTGGGCCACCACGGTAGAAACCATCATCTTCTTCTTTATAAATTTGCGCGTTAGTTGATTCAATATAGGCCGTTGCAGCACCAAAAAAAGCAACAACCCACATCCAAAATACTGCACCTGGGCCACCAAAACCGATCGCAGTAGCAACACCAGCAATATTACCGGTACCAACACGACCAGATAATGAAACAGAAAGCGATTGGAATGACGATAAACCTTTCTCTGAACTTTTACCTGACAATAATAAACGCCACATCTCAGCTAAATGACGTACTTGCACACCACGTGTTAATATCGTGAAAAATAAACCTGCGCCTAAACATAAATAAATAAGCGCTGGGCTCCAAATGATACCGTTGATCGTATTGACTAAATCTTGCACGGTTAACTCCTCTGATTGTTATTATTTTATTAAATAATGTTATTCATTATTTTTCTAGTTATCTTTTATTGATTAAATATAATGGCTAGACCCCCAAGCTATTATATTTGTCTTAATATCAAATGGATTAATAGGTGACTTAATTAATCCATTTGATATTAGATAAAGAAAAGGCGAATTTCTAAGAAATTCGCCTTTTCTTTAATCGCTTGCCACTTATTTACGTAAGTCATCTACTATATGGTAAATACCCGTTAAAAAGTCACGTCCTAATAAACTACTTCGCTCATCAGACCAGCCTACACTGAAATCAGGCAGTAAGTCATTATCTTTAAATGGCATTTCAATAGTATAAGCTAAACACTTAAATTGGTTGCCAACCCAGTTAGTACCAACCGTAGGGTTAGCCTTACCTGGTTCATCTTTATCATAACCACGCTCATCTTGAAACTCTGGTGTAATAGCGATCATTATTTTTTTAAACTTGTCTTCTAATGTTTTATGTTTAGTATTATAATTTATAACACCTTCACAACCGGCAACAAAGTTTACTGGTAATGCTTCATCGCCGTGAACGTCAAGGAACATATCAACGCCAATAGCTAACATTTGTTGACGAACAAGGAAAACTTCTGGACTACGTTCCATGGTTGGCTCTAGCCACTCACGGTTTAAGTTAGCACCACAAGCATTGGTCCGTAGATGACCACGCACACTGCCATCAGGATTCATATTAGGCACAACATAAAAAACAGTCTTATTTAATAAAGCACGGGCGACGCCATCATCTTCATCAAGCAGGCGATCTAACATACCTTCTACAAACCATTCAGCCATCGATTCACCAGGATGTTGACGAGCAGTGATCCAAACTTTACGCTTGCCCTCACCCTCTTCACCAATTTTTAGTAACGTCATATCACGACCGTCAAGTGTTTGGCCTAAAACCTGGACCTGACATTCAAGGTGCATTTGTGCATTATGCACTAGATCTTGATGACGCTCATAACTATATGGTGCAAAGTAAGCAAAATAGACTGAATCATATTCTGGCGTTAACGTGATAGTTAGTTTTTCACCATCATATTGTGTAGGGACACGGAACCAATGTTCACGGTCATAAGAAGCAACCGCTTGGTAATCTTCCCAGCCTTCAACGTAGGCAGCTTTACCAGCATTGTTTAAATGCATTACGTACTCTTGACGATCGCCATTAGCGTTTAAGTCAGTTTGCAATTTAAAGTGAAACCATTGATAAAAATCAGATTGGTTATCTTTCTTTATCACTAATTGAATATTGCTTGCATCAGTTGCATCAATAACGCGGATGTTACCGCTGTCAAAATTGTCAGTAATTTGCATAGTCATTATTTCTTTGCTTGTTTGGTCTATCTACTTAGCATAGCGCCAATGAAGAATTGAAGAACACAGTGTACACAAACAACTGGCAGATCACTATATAGTTCGAACTAAAAAACTTTTATAATGACCGTAAATATAGGCCTAACTCTGAAGAATATCCCATAGATTTACTAATAATCATATTTTCTTCATTTAAAACGTAATAACTGGGATATCCACTGATTTTAAAAGTTTGTTTAATTTCTTCATTACCGAGCGCAATGGGAAAAGTTAATTGGTGTTGGCTAGTAAATTTCATCACCTCTTCGCTACTGGTAAAGTCCATAGCAATGGCAATAACATCAAGTTGTTCATTTTTTTGGAACAAGGCTTGTAAATTACCAATACTGGCGTGACAAACCTGGCACCAAGGTGCAAAGAAATACAAAATAGTGGTTTTACCCTGAGCGTTTAATGAAATAGTTTCACCCATTAAGGTGGGGACTTCATCGATAACAACAGCTTGCGTTGCTGTAACAATGTTATTCAATGGGATATCAGTCGACAACATATTCGTTTCACGTAAAAAAGAGAGTAGTTGAAAAGCGACAAGAAAGATTATGGCTTGAATAGAAAAACTACGTAACAAGGGAGATTCCTAGTATAAATAAGAGTGTCTAGCTTAGTAGACCTGACAACTACCGATTATATTTTGTAAAAGATTACCTTATTGATATCGACTATTAATATATCGCAAGTAAATTCAGCTATTTAATTTTTTTTAACTAGTTCTTTTATATCTCAATTAGTGATATTTTACCATTGAAATACCGATAAAATTCCTTTGGTATGTTTTGTTTGTCATCGAAGCGAATAGTACTATCTCTACTTACGATATAACTAGGCTCCTCCGGCTTTAGGGTTATTTATGACGTATTAATACCTTCTTTCTTAGTGACACTAGAACCAAATCACGCATTTACTGTAATAGTACTTTTATGTAAGATGGTCGACCCTCAAATTTTTCATTAACCTTTACATTCATGATATTTGTCTATTTAAAAGTCAACTTAACCGCTTAACTGCAAGAGGAACTAATAACGACAAGACATTTCATTTCGATACTAATGACTAATTTTATAATACCTTTCAACATTATGGGTGACTTGGCCCCAAGTCGAAATTTTTACTCTTTTTTGGTATTTATTAAAAGATGGTTGATTGAGAAACTCCTCATATACATCAAATTTATTAGGGTTTAGTGGAGCAACTATAACCTTAAACACTACACAACCTTACTCAGGTTGTGTTAATTCAATATGGTCTACTAATTCATTCTTCACGATACTAAGATCGTCATCGGATACTATATATGACCTTGTAAATTAACTATGCCACTTCAGTTTGGTAAATACATACTCCGTAATAGCTACTTTGTTATGATGAATTAACCCACCTACAAGAGCAGCTATTTAATTTATATCGATTATAAAAGTAGTTATTTTTTAATCTTAAAAAATTTTCTAATAACGCTTGAAACTATAAACGAAACGCTAAAGCCTACGACAAAGTAGAGTACTAGAACCAAGGTTGCTATATTCGAATCATAAACCTGACCATTTTCAAGTAAACACTTGGCTGTAGTATAATCAAAAGAGCCGCCCTGATCTAAGCAATCATCAACCACTAAAAAGGTATGTAGAGACCAAATGGCCAATAAACTGGTAAAAACACCGATGAGTGTTGGAAATAACGTGCGCTTCATATACTTTTAAAACCTAATCGTTAAGGATAAAGCTTGTAGAGTAACAGATAAAACAAAGTGGTACCGCACTCGTCTGATAACTTTTAACTTTTAACTTTTAACTTTTAAGGTGAGTTAGCTAGTTTTTATAAAAAAACTGTTATAGTACTCTACATGAGGGTGATGGAATCACATTGAGCCATAACTTGATTATACGTCGCTCTGTTTTCCTCCAACGAACATATTCGAGTAGGACGAGTATAGACATCCTGTAATAGTCAACTAAAACTGGAAAGATCTTAAGCCACGTTTTTCAATTTATTATATTTCTGATGCGCGTGATATGCTCAATACTTGAGTCTCGGCGCTTGTAATTATAAA
>CAJWZC010000014.1 GCA_913049915.1 uncultured Colwellia sp. | reverse complement strand
GATAAAAAGTTACCCTTGTTTGTTGCATATTATCGCCGTTCTTTGCCACGATTTACTAAAATAAAATCTTACACTAGAACAAGGGGTTATTGGTCAAGTACGACATATTAGCTGGCAGTTAAGTAAGCCGGCCAATGCCATTGATTTATCAGGTGAATATAACTGGCGTACCGATAAAAATATTGCCGTAGGTGGTTACTTTGATGACTTAGCTAGCCACGGTTTAGACTTATTTTCTTTTCTACTAGGGGACTTTCAGCAAGTCAGCGGCATCGCTACAAATCAGCAGGGTCTATACTCTGCCTTTGATGCGGTTACTGCCTGTTGGCAACATGAGAGTGGTGTTACCGGCATCGGTAGTTGGAATTTTGGTGCTGCAGCAAGACAAGACAAAGTTACTATAGTGGGCAGTGAAGGTGAGTTAAATTTCTCCGTATTTGATGAGATACCTATAGGTTTTACTCAAGGTAATAGTCGCGAATTTTTTACCATTGAAAACCCGAAAAATATTCAATTATATCATGTTGGAGATATCTACCAGCAGCTGGTAAATAGGCAACAACATCCATCAAATGGCTCTTCTGCGCTACATACTAGCTGGGTTATGGATAAAATTTTAGCGGTTAACTAACATTCACTTTTATCGAACTAATTTTATCGAATTAGCCTGTCTGTAATCAATTTAATTGACTTGGTAAGCGTTGCTATTATCCTGCCATGCGGTTACTCGTGCGATTAAAACGTTACTTTTAGCTTTTATTGCAATGTTCTGAGCTTGTTTGGCATAAGCTTGAGCAGCTTCTATCTGCTTAGCGTTTAAGGCAACTTGTGCTTGAGCTAACAAAATAGCCACTTTATTCGTTGCCACACCATCTTTGTTGGCAATAGTGGCTGCTTGAGTAAAGTAAGTGCTACCTAGTGCAGTTTTACCTTGTGCATAGGCTATTAGAGCTAACTCTATAAGGGCGCGCGTTTGCCCATAACTACCGTCAAAATCTTTATGGAATTGCATTGCTGTTGCTAATAAAGGAATAGCTTCGTGATACTGACGTTGTAGGCGCTTTATTTTAGCTAACTCTTCATGGGCATAAGCAATAAATAGTGCATCATGATATTGCTCTGCCAGTTTTTTGGTTAATAGAATATATCGTTCAGCTTTAGCTAAATCATGGTGAGTTAGTGAGTCTTTTTCATATTGATGAATTAGTAATACTCCTATCATCAAATGACTACGAATCTCTTCTCTGTGCATTTTTTTTTGACGCGCTTGGGCTATGTTCTCTTTCATTAAGGTAACACCGTGTTCGGTATCACCGCTGTTAATATAGCTGGCGGCTAAAAACCGACGAGCGGCTAATAAGTCATTATTGGTTTGCAAAGCAGAAGAGAAAAAGGTGGTTGCTTGCACATAATCTCTTTGTGAATAAAGTGCTATACCACGAGCAAAAGCTTCATTGCTGAAATCACTAATATATGGCTGGGAAACTTGTTCGGTATCTGGGGCAAAGCGTAATGTTATTTTTTGCACTAATTGCGCTAAGGCATCACGAATACTTGAGGATAAAATGATACCTTGTTCAACCCGCTGAGCAAGGTAGAAACTATAATCTAACTGGAAATCTTGTGGATAACCTCGAAGTGTCGTTTGTACTAACAAATCCACGTTTAACGTTTGAGCAAGCGCTCGTAATTCTTGAGGATCAGGGTTTACTGAATTTTGTAGCTTCTCTTGCTTAGATAATGGGATTGACTGCAGTAACTGTGTCCTAGGGATCAGTTGTAATTTAGTATTTTTCTTTAAGCTATCACTTATATAGTCCATACCCTGCAATGGAACCCAATCGTGAATATCATCAGGCATATCATTAATGACCGGTAATAAAGCAACAGTGAAGTGTTCTTTTGTGGTGCTTTGGTGGTTATCTTGGGAAGAATGATAAATAAATAGGGCGATGAAGGTGGCAAAGAGCAATGCTACAGTGAGTATTAGATAAGTTGTATTAACTGATTTTCCTAAAAGACTTCTTTTATTAGTGATCTCACCGAGCTCAGCTGTCCATTGATAACCCTGACGTGAATACGTTTTAATGACATGGCTGCCAAGTAAATCACGGATCTCTTTTATCGATTGTACCAACACTTGCTCTTGTACAACGACATCGTGCCAAACTGACGCTAATATCTCTTGTTTGGTGACTATTTTAGTTTGATGAGCGATTAAGTATTTTAGGACTAACAATGTTTTTGCTCTGATACTAATTGTTTGACCATCTTTGATCAGCACACCAGCAGTTAAGTTGAGCTCAATATTATTAAAAGTAAATCGCATAAAAGAAGAGTTACAGCTTAGTTGAGGTTTAATTACTATAGATAATCGGCTATTTTGGCTTAAATTAAATCTGAGTGCAACCAGCAGATGTTTTGCTTAATGATAAAGTGAAATAGGGTTGCTATCTTCATTATATTTTATTAGTTTACGTAATTGTTGCCTGTTAACTAGGCTATTCTGCTGTGCTACAAGTAATCGTCTTAGTAAAATAGCTTGCTTTGCTCATAGCAGTCTATTAACGTGTTGTTAAAAATTATTCTCAATTGAATTTAGATTTCATTTCGAACGTAGATTCAAATAAACAAGGAAAATATATCATGGAAAATTTTATTGAAGCTATTCTCACCAACCCAGTTGTTTGGCTTACTATAGTTGTTTTATATACGCTAAAAAAGGGAGTTTATTTTGTCCCACAAAACCGAGGTTATGTTATTTATACCTTAGGTAAGTACAGTAAAACGCTTTCAGCGGGTTTAAACTTTATCATCCCTTACGTGCAATCAGTTGCTGCGGATCGTAATTTAAAAGAACAATCCTTAGAAATTATTTCACAGCCAGCAATAACTAAAGATAATATTACGTTAGATATTGACGGTATTTTGTTTATGAAAGTTACTGATGCTTCAGCGGCGACCAATAACATCACTGATTATAAAATGTCAGTAGTACAGCTTGCTATGACGAGTATGCGTAATGCTATTGGTTCAATGGAGTTAGATGATTGTTTTCAAAACCGTGATACGATTAATGCACAAATCTTAAATTCAATGACAGAAGCCACAGCACCTTGGGGTGTAATGGTTACTCGCTATGAAATAAAAGATATTACGCCACCACAAACTATCCGCGAAGATATGGAAAAACAAATGACCGCAGAGCGTGAAAAACGTTCAGTAATATTAACTGCAGAAGGGGTTAAAGTTGCCGCGATCACAGAAGCTGAAGGTCAGAAACAAGCGAGAGTATTAGATGCTGAAGCAGCTAAAGCTGAGCAAGTATTAGCAGCAGAAGCATCTAAAGAATCACAAATTCTTGAAGCAACAGGTAAAGCGGAAGCGATACGTTTAGTTGCAGATGCAGATGCTAATGCTTTAGAAGTGGTAGGTAATGCAGCAAATAGTGAACAAGGTCACGCTGCGGTAATGCTAACGCTAGCACAAGATGCAATTACAGCGCATCAAGCCATTGCTAATGAAAGTACTGTGGTACTAACAGATGGTAAAACCGGTGAAAATATTGCTAATACAGTTGCACAAGCGATTGCTGTGTCAAGTAGTTTGAAGTTGTCTAACTAGTACTTATTATAGATCTATATAATTGGCTATAAAGTCAAATATATAGATCTACTTTTCTTTTACCAAAGAGGTTCTATGGAATATTTTTTAGAAAACCCTGCTCATTTATGGTATCTAATTGCAGGTATTAGCTTTGTAGTTGAATTGAGTATTATGGGGTTAAGTGGTCCGTTACTCTTTTTTGCTATTGCTAGTTTGACTACGGGTATTTTAGTAAGTGTTGGTTTGGTCGATGGTTGGCAAGGTGAAATATTAACCGTTGGCCTTTTAACTGCTGTTGTTGCTGCTATTTTATGGAAACCATTAAAGTTATTGCAGAATTCAAAAGATAAAACTGATGATTCTAGCGATATGATAGGTTTACAAGTACCTGCAAGCGCTGAAATTAATGCAACAAGCGGTACCATTCGTTATTCAGGTATCGACTGGCAAGCACGTTTAGCTGATGAGGCTAATGGCGAGTGTATTAGTGATAGTAGTCAGTGTGAAATTATTGGAATAACTGGTACTACCATGTTAGTTAAGGCATTAGCGTTTAAATAAATTATAACGCTGAGATATCTAGAAGTCCCAAATAAAACGACGCACTAGCGTCGTTTTTTGTACTTTATTTTAGCTTAATCCACAGACGCTCATCGGTTAATAGTTCTTTGCTTTTATCAGATAATAAAGGATTATGCAGGGGAAACGAAGTACGGTTATTGACGTTAGCTTTAGATAAAATATCTGCAGTAATTTTATGATTTAGAAAAAATTGTTCAAATTGTCCTGAATCAAGTAATAGCGTCAAACCAAAAGATAAGCGTTGTTGTAGTGCCGAGTTGTGTTTATTAACAAAAAAGAATGTCGGGGCTGGATATTGCAGCATTAAATATTTTTCAACGGTAAGGTCTTTCTCTGCAGAAATTTCTAACCAAGGTTCATGTAGGGCTCGTGGAAAATAACTGAATCGTCCTTTTTTTAACATTTTAATTAAAGAAATATCATTACCTTTAATAACTTGAAAGTTGTTGGCCAACAAAATATCACTATCGGCCCAATTATGTCCTTGACCAAGGTCTATTTTTTTTAGCTCAGCTAACGATGTCTTTTTATTAAAAAGGTATTGTTTATTTTTAGGAATAATAAAGATTCGATAGCCCATTAGGCCCTTTAATATAGGGAAATAAATGGCCTGAAGTTTATCTTCTAATCTTTGAGAAGTCATTCGCCAGGTTAAATCAATATACTCTTCACGTTGCAACATCATCGATGTTCTAGCTTGTGCCATTTCAACATTGACAGGCTGCAATTTGTAGTCGCCATAACGGGGTTTACTGACCTCAAGTACTAGTGTTAATAAGTCAACAAAATAGCTTTCTTTAAGGTCTGGGTATTTCTTTGATTCGACATAACGAACCAGATCTATTTCAGTAGCAAAGGCAAAATTACTGATTAATGCCATGGTGATCAATAGTTGGCGGATGTTACTTAGAACCATGAATCATATTGCAGTTTGTGGATAATAATAAATATTATTATAGCCTAAGTTGTTTAGCTACGGTGAGAATCTCGCAACTAAAAATAATGACTTAAATGACTATTTATATATTTTTTCAGCCCAACGCGCTAAACCTGCAGTGACACTACCAAAATGATCACCCACTACAATAGGGACGTTTGGCATTTGTTGTTGTAAAAACTCACTCAATACCGGCGATTTTGCGGTACCACCGGTGACAAAAATTACTTCGGGTTGACACTGAGCTTGCTCTACTGCAGATTTCATTATATCGGCAATACTTTCTAGGGTACGTTTATTCGCTGTGCGTAATGTGTCTTTGGTAACATCGGCATAAAGACTATCGCTAATATCAGTTAAGTCGATTATTTGCTTATTTTGCTCTGAGAGAGCAATTTTAGCTTGCTCAGCGGCATTGACTAATTGATAGCTTAGTTTATGATCGTGTACTGCCACTAAGCGTTCAATTATCGCTGTTTCTTTGGCATCACGTGATAACTGCAGTAAATCACGTCTATTTTTAGCACTGTAAAATTCTGTTTGCTCATTAATGTTATTAATCGCGAGCGCTTGATAAAAGCTACTGGTTGGCATGGGTTTACCTGTCTTTAATAAACTATTCATACCTAAACTCGGCATGATGCCTTGTAAGGCTAATTGAATGTCAAAGTCATTACCTGCAACGCGTAGACCTGCATGTGCGAGTAAATGGTCGTTACGGTTATCGTTATCAGTAAAATTTGGACTCATGAGTAACATTGAACAATCACTGGTACCACCACCAATATCGACTACTAATACGCGTGTTTCTTTAGTTAATGAAGATTCAAATTCAAAACCAGCTGCAACAGGTTCATATTGAAATTCAACATCTTTAAAACCAATACGTTTTGCTGCGTTAGTTAATACGGCAATGGCTTGTCGGTTACTTTCTTCACCGTGTAATCCTTGAAAATTAATCGGTCGTCCAATTACCGTTTGCGTAACTTCTTTTTGTAAAACTTGCTCAGTAAGATTTTTAACATTACTCATCATACAAGCGACAATATCTTCAAAAAATTGAATTTGTGCGGGTGCTAAACCGCCCGCGCCAAGAAATGATTTAGGTGATTTGATGTAATAACCTTCTTCGGGATCTTCTAGATACTGCTCCAAGGCCGTTTTACCAAAGAGTAAATCACTTGAGATGCCATCAAACTTTAACTCACGCAGCGCTGATTGCCCTTTTTGTAGCTGATTTTTACGCTCAGTGAGAAAAGCGGTTTGTTGTGTGGCCGGTAACTGTTGAGCAAGCCAGTGAGTAATAACATCACGGCTTGGTGCATATAAATTTGAGGCTATATATGACTCATCACCTAATAAAGGAATAATGTATGGCTGACCATTGCGCATGGTGGCAACACCACAGTTAGATGTACCGTAATCGAAACCTATCATCATTAATACCTAAGAGAATGCCTACTAGAAAAAGGCCGCGTAGCATACTCAGTAACTAAGATAATCTCAAGGCCTAGGAGACATTAATTTATAAACGCTTGATCTTCGACGTTAAGTTTTGAATTTAAGTCAAGCTGAACCGATAGCTTAAATCACTTGGTTGTGTTCGCTTTTCTAGGAAGTTAAAATAGTGAAAACTGTGTTGAGAACTCATAATGAAATTAAGTAAAACGAATCAAAAAATTGATAATAATATTTGTAAAGCGTTGACCATTGCCTGTGAATCATCTTTGCATGAAGTTGCTGGTTTTGTTTGGTTAACCCATAGAGCGAATTATACTAATTTTCCTGCTAGCCTAGTGATTACCTGTGTGTTTAGTACGAATGAAGAAGTTAACGCGATGACAGTGCAACAGCAAGATGAAGTTTTGCGCTTGAGTATTCAAAAACAATTAGTAAAAGTGGGCGTAGTTGTTAAAAATATCAAACAGTGTGTTCGTTTTGACAGTGAAGAAGCTTGTCAGGTAAAGCATAACGGAGAGTGGGAAGCGCGTTTAGCATTGAGCATTGTAAAACAAAAAACTATGTCTCGACGGACTCACTAAGGATTAGTTAAGAAAAAGCCTAAGATATTTATAATCTTAGGCTTAATGACTATTTTTAACTGTTTATTATCTATAATAGTATTAGTTAAACTCTAACCTGACCATCACCAAATACAACAAATTTCTCTGTCGTTAAAGCCTCTAAGCCCATTGGTCCATAAGCATGTAGTTTACTGGTTGATATACCGATTTCAGAGCCTAAACCTAATTGATTACCATCTGAAAAACGTGATGATGCATTAACCATTACAACCGAAGAGTTTATTTGGCGGACAAATTTTTGGGTCCGTGAAATATCTTGGCTTATAATGACTTCAGTATGATCAGACGTAAATTCATTGATATGACTAATAGCCATATCAAAGCTATTAACTACCTTAACCGCAATTTCTTGCGCTAAATACTCAGCTTTATAATCTTCTTCAGTTGCTAATTCAGCGTTGTTAAAATAGCCAAGACTGTCTTTACAAGCATGTATTTTTACTTGTGCTGCATCGTTAAGTGCTTTAGCCGCTAACGGTAAAAAACTAGCGCTAATATCGCCATGTACCAAAACTGTTTCGAAGGCATTACAAGCACTCGGTTTTTGGGTTTTACCATTAACTAAAATATCGACGGCTTTATCTAAATTAGCGTACTTATCTATGTATAAATGACAAACACCTTTGTAGTGTTGAATAACCGGAATACGACTATTTTCACTAACATAACGGATTAAACCCTCACCACCACGTGGAATAACCAAATCAATAGTCTCGCTCTGCTGAAGTAAGTCTTCAATAACGCTACGGCTAGTATCAGGCACTACACTGACAATATTTTCATCAATATCATGGCTGGTTAATACTTGATGTAAGCATTGAGCGATTGCTAAGTTAGAGTAAATAGCTTCAGAGCCACCACGTAAAATAACCGCATTTCCTGATTTAATACATAAAGCCGCGGCTTCAGCGGTAACATTAGGTCGTGCTTCGTAAATCATGGCAATAACACCAAGAGGAATACGCATTTTACCGACTTGAATACCATTTGGGCGTAATGATAATTTATCAATATCGCCAATAGGATCCGCTAAGGCGACAATTTCACGAATAGCAGCACCAATTTCTTTAATGCCTTTATCGTTTAGCACTAATCTATCTAACATGGCTTGCGATAAACCTTTTTCACGGCCCGCAGCAATATCCTTACTATTCTCTTCAATAATCATGTCGCTATTATTTTCAATAGCAGTGGCGATAGCATCTAACAGGGTATTTTTTTTAGTGCTGTTTAGTTGTGCTGCAACTCTGCTGGCTGCTTTAGCTTTTTTTGCCATAGTGGCGATATTAAAGTCGGTCATTTTATTACTCTTATCGAAAAATTTCAAAGTTGTTATGCGCTAAATTAGAAGATAACCATATCATCGCGATGTACAACCACATCACCATAGTCGTGGCCTAAAATAGTGATGATGTCATTACTGTGTTTGCCCATAATTCGTTTCAAATCATAATGACTATATAAAGTAATGCCTTTGGCTATTACCTTATTATTTTGGGCATCGATAATATCGATGGCATCACCAGCTTTAAATCTATTAGTTACGGATTTTATACCTGCGGGTAATAAAGACGCGCCTTTATGAACAACTGCATTAACAGCGCCAGGGTCGAGCTTAATTTTACCTCGGCTTTTTAATGTGTGCTTAAGCCAGTGCTTTTTGGCGGTAATAATATTTTTATCTGCAGCAAAACGTGTACCTGGGTTTACTTTGGCTAAAAGAGAGCTAAATACTTCACTTTTAGTACCGTTGATAATATAAGTATTAATACCGTGCTCAACGGCTTTTTCAGCGGCTTCTATTTTTGTTTTCATACCTCCCATCGCTAGAGGATTACGGCTTGTACCAGCCATGGCATATATTTCATCAGTAATTTTTTCAATGTTAGGGATTAATACCGCATCGTCATTGATTTTTGGGTCTTTGGTGAATACACCATCAATATCACTTAATATGAATAAACTGTCAGCTTCACAGGCTTGGGCAACTAATGCAGCAAGATTATCATTATCGCCAATAGAGAGTGCTTTAGTGGTGACGGTATCATTCTCATTAACAATAGGTAGCACACCATTAGCTAATTGAATTTTGATAGTTTCTTGAATACTAATAAAACGTTCTCTATCAGCTAAATCATTTTGGGTAATGAGTATTTGGCTACAAGGAACATCAAAAAATCGCTGCCAATTAGCCATCATTTGCATCTGGCCTACACTAGACATGGCTTTTTTAGTAGCTACAGAGAGAACTGGTGAACCATGCTGAATGACCGTACGACCAGCGGCGACACCACCGGAGGATACTAAAATAACCTCTTTACCTTGTTGGTGGCATGTGGTGATAAATTGTGCGATTGCTAATATGTATTGACCACTACAACCATCGCTAGTAGGTGCGACTAAAGCACTACCAACTTTGATTACAGCTCTATTAAAATCCATCTGTACTCCTATTATTATGCTTACCTAATTATGCAGTATTTTGATTAAAAACTCAATTGTTAAAGGGGAATATTCACTTTGATCAGGTGTAAAATATAGGTTTCAGTCGCTTAATCGCCTGTATATAGCAAACCATGAATTTTAGACGTTTACATCAGGTAAAAATATTAAATGAGTCTGTTATAAAATAAAAGTGATCGCTTTTTGTTCATGTAGTATTTTTAACTGATAACAGCTTTATGAAAATAAGTGTTGTGCGAACAGACAATAAAAAAATATAATTATTAGCTAAATCATGATTAAATAACGCTTATCTATTAATAGTTATTATCAAGATATGCTAAATTTTTTACCTGCCAGGCTGATCGGCTTTTTATCCTTCTCCCTTTATACCCTTAATACACTATTTTGGCTGATGCCTATTTTAGTGTTTTCACTATTTAAAGCGTTAATTCCATTGGGTTTTTCTAAAAAAATATTTAGTTACTTACTTGATTTAATGGCAAGTAATTGGGTTGCAACTAATAGCTTTATTCAAAAAATATTTACCAAAACTACTTTCGTGGTGACAGGATTAGAAGCGCTTAAAATTAACGACTGGTATTTGGTGCTAGCAAATCACCAAAGCTGGGTTGATATAGTAGTATTACAGCGGGCTTTACATGGCAATATTCCTTTTTTAAAATTTTTTCTAAAGAAAGAACTGATTTATGTACCACTATTAGGTTTGGCTTGGTGGGCACTAGACTTTCCTTTTATGAAACGATACAGCCAAGCCTTTTTGAAGCAAAACCCTCACTTACGTGGTAAAGATTTAGAAACAACTCGAAATGCCTGTGCTAAGTTTAAGCACAAGCCTGTTAGTGTGATGAATTTTATTGAAGGCACACGTTTTACCCAAAAAAAACATGACCAACAAGATTCTCCTTTCCAACATTTATTGAAACCTAAATCAGGTGGAATCTCTTTTGTGTTGGATGCTATGGGTGAGCATTTAACTAAAATTGTTGATGTGACTATTTATTATCCAGATGGTATTCCAAATTTTAGTAATTTTATTTATGGACAAGTGAAAAAGGTACATATTGATATTCAAATCTTCGATATTGCCAGTGAACTCGGTCATATCGACTTTTTAGATCGTAATGATAGAGTTGCTTTTCAAAAGTGGTTAACCCAATTTTGGCATGATAAAGATGCCCGACTTGAAAAAATGAGACTGCAACATTGATCCTTCGCTGTTAAATTATGTTCGAGATAAAAACGTTTTTATTACGCTAGATATTGTGTAGCCTAGTCATTCTAAGCAAACTCTATTCAACAAAGAGTAAAATGTTTTTAGCTGAATCTTTCGGTAGCGTTTGTTGATCGTTTTTACTGCGTTATCGATTTTTATGCGGAAAAACTAAATTTTAAAGGCTCTACCTAGTATAAACACTTAATAAACCTCTGTAAAAATAATAGCGAAAGATTAATCGCCCCTATTTAAAGTGAAGAATAAGATTTAGCACTGAATGTAACTGAGCTATCTCGCTTGCCGATAAGATGACAGGAGAATGACATGAATGAACTGATCAGTATTTGGTTAAGCGAACAAGGTCTTAAATCGCAATATATAGCCAGTAGTGCTATAGCAATAGGTATCAGTTCAATCTTTTTGATTGCTAGCCTAAGTTATTACTTGGCTAAAAATCAACTGTTGAACTTGATGAATAAGCTTATTATAAATAGTAAAAACACCTGGGATGATGCGTTGATTGAGCATAGCGTACTCAGCCGAATGACCTTGTTATTACCATTTGTCTTAATACTTTTTTTAACACCTATTATGTTAGAAACTCGTAGTATATCGAGTACCTTGCTTATTCTAGTAAGCAAGGTACTGCTTACCTTTCAAATTGCACGTTGTATTAGTGCCTTACTCAATGTGAGTAGAAGTATCTATCACGAGAGTGCCCAACAACGATTTTTACCCTTAAACGCTATTATTCAAGTATTTAAGTTAGCATTATATTTAGTGGCTAGTATTGTCATTATTTCGTTGATTATTAATCGCTCACCTGTTTATCTATTAAGTGGTTTAGGTGCTTTGACCGCGGTTTTATTATTAGTTTTTCAAGATACCATTAAAGGCTTGGTTGCTAGTATTCAAATCTCAGCGAATAGAATGGTCGTTGCTGGTGATTGGGTTGAATTACCTAAATATGGTGCTGATGGCGACGTGCTAGAAATAGGGTTAAGTACGGTAAAAATTGAGAATTTTGATAAAACCATTACGACGGTTCCAACTTATGCACTGATTAGCGATTCTTTCAAAAACTGGCGCAATATTTATCATACGGGTGCACGGCGTATTAAGCGTACAATTATAATTGATATTGTCAGTATTGATTTTTATAGTGCGGAAAAAATAAACCAGCTAACTAATGCACATTTATTACAAGATTACCTGAGTGATAAAAAACAACAGCTGGCGATAAGCGAACAAGGTGAAAGTAGTGATGAAGTAGCTCAAACATTTAAATCAATGAATAATCGACAATTGACTAACATAGGGACGTTTCGTGCTTATATAACTAAGTACCTAAAACAAAACCCGCTAATTCGTGATGATTTAACCTGTATGGTTAGGCAACTATCTGCTACTCAGACAGGTTTACCGCTTGAAATATACTGTTTTGCCAATACTACTGATTGGTTAGCTTATGAGGCTATTCAAGCGGATATTTTTGACCATCTTTTTGCTATTGCGCCACAGTTTGATTTACGTGTTTTTCAACATCCAAGTGGCCACGATTGGCAACAACATTGATAAAAAAGAGTATTTGAATGAAGTCAATTGAAGAACAATTAGCACGATATAAAAGTGTACACTTAAATCAAACAAACATTAATACCCATTTTATTGGCGTACCGTTAATCGTATTTGCGGTAACGCTGATGTTGAGTACTATTGCTTTTAAAATAATGATAGATGACATATTGAGTACGCCATTTCTGCTGAATTTCACTTTAGCCATGGTCCTTTTTGCCGTCATAGCAATTTATTATATCGCATTGCATCGCTTATTAGCTTTGGGCATGCTGGCTTATATCTTAGCTAATTTGTTTGTCGCAGAATTATTTAGTGATACCGAAGGTGTGATGTATATCGCGGTAGGAATATTTATCATTGGTTGGATTATTCAGTTTATTGGTCATTATTATGAAAAAGCTAAACCTGCTTTTGTTGATGATTTAAGCCAGTTTCTTATTGGGCCATTATTTTTGATGGCTGAGGTATACTTTATGCTAGGTTTAGAGTCGCTATTAAAAGTTCGTGTTACCTCATTAGCACTAGAAAAGCGTAAAGCATTAGAAAAGAAAAATCGCTCTAAATAACGTTCATTAGGTATTGTTAGTAATATCGCTATCAATTTATAGCCATATTACTAATACTGAACTTATTTTTGCCTAATCACACCTTCTTGCATGGTTGAAGCGACTAATTGACCTTGTCGATCATATATTTGTCCTCTAACCAGCCCTCTACCATTACTTGCAGAAGGACTGTCCATACAGTAAAGCAACCAATCATCGAAGCGGAATGGACGATGAAACCACATAGCGTGATCTATAGTAGCAATTTGAAAGTTTGGTTGCCAATGACTTGCGCCATGAGGTAATAATGCTGTTGGTAAAAAATGGAAATCCGACGTATAAGCTAACATATAGGTGTGTATGCCTAAATCGTCAGGTAAATCCCCGTTGGCTTTAATCCACATTTGGCTAGTAGAATTGGTTGGTGCTGGCTGTAACCAGTTATATTGTTGTACGGAACGAATATCAATAGGCATTTCAGCTAAAAACTTCTCACGCAATGGCTCTGGGATATATTTTTGATTGGCTTTTATATAATCGGTAAATGATGGCAGATCTTCAGGAGCAGCTACATTAGGCATGATATCTTGGTGATCAAATCCTGCTTCGGCATGTTGAAAAGACGCTGTCATATAAAAAATAGCCTTGCCTTTTTGTACTGCTTGTACCCTGCGAGTACTAAAGCTCGAGCCATCACGAATGACCTCAACTTCATAAACAACCGGCAAGCTAGCATCACCCGGTCGTAAAAAATAAGAATGCAATGAATGAACAAAACGATTAGCCGCGATTGTTTCTTGAGCAGCGGAAAGAGCTTGGCCCATAACTTGGCCACCAAAAAGCGCTTTATACCCTAAGTCTTGGCTTTGTCCTCGATAGATACCCTGCTCAATAACTTCTAATTTTAATAACACGGACAATTCATCTAATACACGGGACATTTTTTACCTTACTTATCATAGACTATTTGGCTAGACACCAATTAATACAAGGAGGTTATTGTAATGCCTATTGATGTTACATGCAAAGTAGGTTAAGTTTTGGTCAAAATAATAAAAATATTAATCAAATCATAATTGGATGTAAAAGGGGAAATTATGGCTGTAGTAATGCAAAGAGAGGACCTATTGGAGCGGCGAATAGCAACTCAAAGGTGCTACGATGACTTATGGGAAGAGCTAACGTTGGCACAGAAATTCGCTGCCAGTAGCTTAACGCAATTTGGTTATAAAATTAATTTTATTAGAGATTTTCATGATAGTCATATAGCAGTGTTAAGCTGTAACGACAATATCGCAGTGATCTCTAAAGGGGGAGAAATCAATACTCACCCAAATATTAAAATTCGACTTTAAGTGAACAAGTGTGGAAAAACCCTATAAAGGCGCTTTTTTTGTGTCTTTTTTCTACTTTTTAAGGTTTTTCACCTATTAATAACGTAAAATAGTGGCAATTAATTAATTAGTAAGAAAGTAATTGTAACTATGTCTCGTTCAAAAAAATCTAGAAAACCAGGTGGAGCACCTACAGCTAAGCCTAAGTTAAGTAAGCAAGAATTAGAAACAGTTGAGAAACGTACTCGTAAAACAACAGGTAAAGTAGCCGGCAATCGTCAAAAAGAAGCCCAGCCAGATCAAACTGAGAATAACCAGAAAGGCGCTAATAAAGATCCGCGTCTTGGTAATAAAACACCTATCGTCTTAGGTAAATTAATTACTAAAGCTGAAAAAGATAAAGTAGAAAAAGCAAAGCAAGCTAAAGCCAAACAAAAGAGTCTGAAATCAGCCCCTATTGCCAGTGTTCGTTTCGTTGAAAATACTGATGTTGAGTTATCTGAAAAGCAAGAAATTTTTCCTGCAGTATTAACGCCAGAGCAAGAATTAGATGCAATTGAGCAAGATGAAACACTGCAAACAATTTTAGCGAAACAAGAAGACGATATTGCCTTAACGGAAGAAGAAGTTAATTACTATAATGACATGATGGATCGCCATCAAGCATTGTCAGCTGAATTAGGTTTTGATGAAGAAGATGAATCTGATGATAGTGATGAATTAACAGGTAGTGGTAGTGAAGACGATTTATGGGATAAGTTAGATAGCCATAATTTGTCAGACTTTAAAGGTAAAGAGTAATTTGAATGAGTAATTTTTGGCTTTATGCTTTGTTACTAGGTGGTATTATTGTACTAACGCTAGGGTTTTATGCGGGTAAGCTTTTAAAACAACTAGCCCAGCAAAAAGATCAACAAGAAAAAAATCAGATAGCCCAGCAACAAGCATTAAATAAGCACGACAAAAAAATCTTTGATAGCGTGTTATTAATTACCCGCGCTATGCAGCAAGAGCAATGTGAATTTGATGAAGGCTGCTGGCGCCTATCGGTATTATTGTCTTCATTGAAAACATTAACGGTATTACCTGTGCAATTCACAGGTATTTTTGGTTTATATGATGCTATTAAAGATCTTGCTATTCTAGATGGACGTAAAACGCTAACCAAAAAAGAACGTATGCGTGAAGATTATCAACGCATGACGGCATTAAATAAAATGCACGATGAGATTATTACTGACTTAGGTGAGCTTTATCACTTTACTACAGAGCAACTTAGTAACCTTAAAAGCTCTACTAAAAATTAAAATCTAGTCACAGGATTATTTAACGCTGTTATTACGCTTGATCAATCCCCTCAAATGGCAAAAGACTATAATGTTTTCGTTCACTAAATAAAACAGTACGAAAACATCAAAGTAAGTCAATTTTTTGATAATAAGCTATTAAATATAACACTAGTAGATCAAGATATACCTCTTATCCAACAGCGTTAGAGTTTCATGATAATTTTAAACATGATGATTTTATTCAAGCGATAGAAAAATCGTAAAACCAAGAATTATCACTTTACGTGTATATCCCATTTTGTTGTACGCTTTGTTATTACTGAGGTTGTAATAAAGTTATTACTTGTCATCGCGATAAAGTAGATACTTACCTTGAATATTTAGCACAAGAAATTATTCTACAAGGACTATTATTTGCATAATACCCATTAAGTAATTACATTGTGGTGCTGGTACACCAAGCATTTTTAATGCACACACAAATCAAAAAACTTACTTCTTTATTGAAAGAGAAATTTAATTTTTCTGATAAATTGGAAATGAGTATTGAAATTGATCCTCGTGATATTGAGGTAGACTTAGCTAAGCACTTATATTCACTCGGGTTCAATCGTTTGAGCTTAGCTGTTCAAGATCTATATTTGAAAGTATAACAGGCTATTAACCTTGTGCAGTCTACAGAATCCATTGGTGACTTTATTCAGTATGCTAAAGCCCTTGGTTTTAAGTCTATTAATATTGAGCTGATTTATGGCTTACCTCATCAAACACTTAAGAACCTAGCTAAAACGTTAGTAAAAGCACATGACTGGGATGTTGAACGTATCTCTCTATTTAGACGCGCAAATATCAAGCTGCTTTGCTACATAGCGTAAATTACGCAATGAGTAGCTACCTAATAAAGTTGAAAAATTTTCCCTCATGAAATTGGCTATCGAAACAGTTTGTGATTTTGGTTATGACTTTATTGGTATGGAGCATTTTGCCAAACCCAATGATAAATTATCATTAGCGCAAAGTGATGGTACTTTACATTGTAACTTTCAAGGCTATACCACTAAAGGTAGCTATGATTTATTGGGGTTAGGTGTATCATCAATTAGTTCAATTGGTAATAGTTTTAGTCAAAATATAATAGATTTAAAATAATATTATCAAGCAATAACTGCAAAAAAACATACACAAATAAAAGGCGTAATTTTATCTAAAGATGATGTTTTACGTGGTGAGGTTATTCAGGAATTGATGTGTAACTTGTATTTAGACAAATAAGTGATTAATAAAAAATATAATACTAATTTTAATGAGTATTTTGTTGAATATTTACCACTATTAACTACGTTTATTGATGATACTTTGTTAGATAATAATATTAATTACATCAAAGTAGAACAATAAGCGCGATTACTAATTCGAATTATTTGTATAAGTTTTGATACTTATATGAAAAAATATATCAATCAATAATGCTTTTCACCAGTAATTTGATCACCTTAGAATTATGCCAAGGATTTATAGTGGTTTACCTTAGCTGACTGAAAAATTTATCCCCGAACGCTCAAGCTCGGGGAGTAAAATAGCTTGTGATGAACTATCGGAATAGCCCTAGATTTCTATCACCAACGGCTTCTCGCCACCCTCCTAACCATTCTGATTTCGCATCAGTATTCTGATAAGGGCACTGTTCCTTAGTTTTACCACCTAGGCCAGCTTGATATCCATTAGAGTGCGCTCTACCCAATTTATCTCTTTTTTGTCTTTTCATTTACTCCACCTCATAAACACCTCGTAATTGTCTTATAAATCAATTGATAAACAAATTTATAATTCATCAATAACTTGAGATAATCTCGTTACTTAATACTATAGAGTGGCCGATTCTTGAATTTTATATTAAATTATTATGGTATGAAATTTAATCAATCGACGGGTTATTTAAGGGGATTTATTGAATTGATGCAAGTTAAAAAGTGTAATCCTAAGGAGGGCGTAAGATACCAATAAAATAAAAAGGAGTGTGTAATTATTAACCTTAAAAGTTTGCCTTGGCAAAACAACTTGTTAGCAATAAGGTAACGTAAAGGGTTATTACTAGAGGTGATAACTGCACTATTTTTATAGACAAAATTGTTCTAAAGAAATAAAAGGAGTTATTAATTATGTAATAAAGGTTGTAGCATATCTTCTAAACCATTAAGTTTTACCTCGTACATTAAGGCTAACTGTTGTCCTAATTTACCTTCGGGAAAACCTTTACTGTGAAACCAGACTAAATACGGTTCAGGCAGCTGTAATAGTTTTCTTCCAGCATATTTACCAAAAGGCATGGTTTGATTAATTGCTTCAATAAGTGCTTGTTGATTGTTTAACAAATTAAGTCCGTGTTTGTCATATTTGTGCCATATTTATGTCACAAAATTTTCATTTGTGCTCATTATACTGATCCTATTTTAAAAGGTTAACAACTCAGTGTTAATCGTGTTAAAAATTTAGGGATGAATATGTCAATTATTAGAAAACGTAGTGCCGCTCACAAAGCTTATTTACCTGGTAATGTCCGTGATAATCAGTATATTTTAGCTGAGTTTAGTCTGACCGATGAGCTATTTGAGCAATTTTCACGGAAATATAGTGATTTAAAACCGCAGCCATTTTACGACTTCTATCAGCAGTTATCGGATATATTTTTTAAATTAACAGATGACGTTGAATTAGAGAATTGTCAGTTTATTGCTAACGATAAGTTAGCACGCGTACGATATAGCCAAGAAATGCACCAATGGCAAACTAATCAACAAATACTCTTTTATTACAATCCAGAAAGTCATCACCTTAAAAAGTCTTTTTTTGATGGCAGCAAACGCGCTAAAAAAATATGCTTACTCTTTTTGGCTACTGGCAAAGAAATACGTGTTAACTCCGCTAGTTTTCATAGTAAAGTTAGCCAACTTGTCGAAAAGTTTTGTCAAACCATTAAGCTAGATAAAAGCGATATTCGTCTGAGAGATCATCAGCACCTTACTTACGATCTGTTTGCTAAGCATAAGGGCTGTAATACCAGTCAAACACATAAGTTGCGTGAGATTAAAAAGCGTTATGCTAGTCAAGAAGTAACTATACCTACTTACCATAGTGCGATGAATTATGCGGTTGTTACCTTAAATATAAGTAATGAATTATTAAAACAAGTAGAAATAGATAGTCATTCGACAGACCCTTATAACCCGTTATACACCTACTTAACGGATGTATTTACCATGGCAGCAAAACGTTATAACTTAAACAATGGTGCGCTGATCGCTAATGGGTTAGTACCCATTGTTAGATACAGTATCCATGAGATTGTTTCTCGAGTAGGTGAATTACAGATGTTAGGCTATAACCCTGAACAAAGTCCATGCGGTATTGTTAGTAAATGGAGTTCGGGTGAATTAATAGATAGCATACAGCTAATTTTTGTCGCTACGCCAGAAAATAACAGTGACTATGGTTTTGGTCGTTTTTTAAATCAAATTGAACAAGCAATGAAACTGATGGCTGTAGAGCTTGAAATTGAGCCAACTAAAGAGGAAGTAGTGGTTAGATTTCATCAACACCTAGCCTATAACTATTAAATTATATTAACAATTAACAATTAACAATTTCGACGATAATAAATATTACTATTTAAGGTAAATAGTATTTTTAAACTAATAACGCTTACCAATGGTGTCGATAGCAGTTGGTACACTAAGTCCAAATTGACTAAAGATAATTAGTAGTAATTGAATGATAATAGCAATACTACGTAGCGCAATAATTACTTGAATATGGCTCGTATTTTTGAAAAATTTAGCTATAGATTTCTTACTGACTAAATAGAAGTATAATATTTGTATCCTCTTAATATTAATAAAAATTAACGAAGATATTTTAGCTTATTTATTAATAGCAAAGGCTCAGTTAAGTTATTAAATAAATATTGAATAAGGCAGTACGATAAATGACTGGACAACTCAACAAAAAATCACGACAAACTGCTACGCTAGCGGGAGGTTGTTTTTGGTGTATCGAAAGTGCGTTTAATATGGTCAAGGGTATTATTACGACAAAATCGGGTTATATGGGCGGGCAAAGTGAAGCGCCAACCTATAAAGACGTTTGTACTGCAAATACCGGCCATGCGGAAGTTGTACAATTAGCGTTTGATAGTCAGGTGATTAGCTTTAGAGAAATTTTAGATATATTTTTTACCTTACACAATCCTACGCAGTTAAACCGTCAAGGCGATGATGTCGGAACACAGTATCGGTCTGAAATTTTTACTCATGATACCGAGCAACATCAGATAGCAGAACAAATTATTAAAGAAATGGGTCAAGATCAGTTGTTTGATTATCCTATCGTGACCCGAGTTAGTCGAGTGGTTACTTTTCACAGTGGTGAAGATTATCATCAGGATTATTTTAAAAATAATTCTGAAAATCAATATTGCCAAGCCATTGTTTCACCTAAACTTGCAAAGTTTAGAAAAGTCTTTGTTGGCAAGTTAAAATAACCTGTTTGAGTATAAAAAAGTGATAAAACGCATGTCTGGCCACTTTTTAGCTCGATACTCAAATTACACATATCTTCAAGTCGCTTAGCGTATATGTTGGCTTATTTAAAAGACTTTACGATATGAGGAATGGTTTATCTTCTAGATGTGCGGCGACTTTTTATGCGGCTATAGAATTCATGACGTTTTGATTCAAACCACTTATCGCCAGTGATGATATTGTCTCCACTACGGCCTTGTTCGCGAGTAAGATAGACATAAAACTCATTAAAAGCTTTATAAACAAGGGTACTTTTTTACTTTAGTAAAGTTTAGTCTTATTGGCATCATATATAGCATGATGATAGTGGTAACTGGTCTTATTGTTTTTATCTTGGGTTTAATGGACACTTAAGTTTAAGTAGAAAAATTAAATTTTTATATAAAATCGCTAAACACCTTATGTTTAACGCTTTTTTGTTCTTAGCGCCGCGTTATTTAAAACGCATAGACAAATCAATGGCGTTAACGTGTTTGGTTAGTGCTCCGCTTGAAATGTAATCAACACCCGCTTTGGCATACTCTTGTAAAATTTCAATGGTCATATTACCAGAGACTTCTAATTTTGCTTTACCACGTGTTGCTGTTACCGCTTGTTCTATCATCACCGGGGTGAAGTTATCCAGCATGATAATATCCGCACCAGCTTTCAATGCTTGTTCAAGCTCGTCGATTGATTCCACTTCAACTTCAACCGTTTTGTCGCTGTGATTACTTTTAGCCGTGGTGACTGCTTGGCTAATACCACCACAAGCGGCGATATGATTTTCTTTTATTAAAAAGGCATCAAATAAACCTATTCTATGATTTACACCACCACCACAAAGCACGGCATATTTTTGTGCACTGCGTAATCCAGGTAAGGTTTTACGGGTATCAAGCAGTTTAGTATTAGTGCCAGCTAATTCTTTTACATACTTGCTAGTTAAGGTGGCAGTACCTGATAAGGTTTGTAAAAAATTTAATGCGACACGCTCACCTGTTAACAAAGTTCTGGCATCACCTTCAAGTTCAAAAAGCGTACTATTGGCAGCAACCGATTCACCATCATTAACAAACCACGTTATTTTGGTAGATGACATTCTTGTAGATAAAGAGCTAGTTGCTTGTTCAGCCGTTCTATTTGAAGAGGCATCAAGTTGCTTAAATACTTCATTAACCCAAGCAATACCGCAGACTATACAATCTTCACGGGTAATAACCGTAGCAACCGCTTGCTCATTTTCAGGAATGAGCATGGCGGTAATATCTTGACTGGCTTGAGATGTCTCATTATCAACGGCACCTAAATCTTCGCAAAGGGCCCAAGAGATAGTTTTGCTAATATCTTGCTGTAATTTTTCTAATTGTGCATTAAGCATTGCTTTCTTCCTGTTACAGGGGATCCCGTAAGATTAGTTGTTTACCCGTTTGATAAAAATCGACTTGTTTTAGTGCACTCATGCCTAAAAGAATTTCATCTGTTTTCATTGCGGGATTAATGTGAGCGGCGACATTATACAAGAAAATATTACCCAAGCTCAATTGCCCAATGTCAGTTTTATAGACAGTAACACTACCATTGGCAGTTTGAACTCGGTAACTTCCCTGAGCAACTAAACCTAATTGCTCAGCAATATGCGCAGGAATTGATACTTGCGTTGCCCCAGTATCAAGTAAAAAAGTTACTGAGGTTTCATTGATTGTACCGCGGGTAACATAATGACCTTGACGGTTTTGATCTAAAATCACTTCTGCTTGGCCACTATCAGTTAAACGCATTTCAGGCTGACTATTCGGGTTGTATTGGTTATCAAGTACATCCTGAAATATAAACATTAATAGTGCTAAGCCAATTATCCAAGCTATCCAGACGAATGTTTTGGCCATTTTGTTTGTTGGGTCAACTTCAGTCATACTAAGCAATCTTTGATTAAGGAATTACTATTGTATGTTTTATCAAGTAAGCAAGAAAGTACTTCTACCAATCCGTACAAGAAAGTGCTCGCTTAGCGAGAATTTAAAGGCTTATAGGCAAGGCATTGATCGTAGGTAATAGTTATCCAGGAGAATATGCTCTTGCATTCTCTAAAAAGCTACATCCGTGTAGCATCCTTATCAAAATCAATAACGCAGTATATAATCCTTTAAAGCTCGCCCTTTGGGAACAGATGGAGCACTATGAGAACGTCTCAGCATATGTTTGATATAGAATAACTATAGCTACGCATATTTCGTTTGTTCTAATGTCGTCCATGCCGTTCTAAATGGTCACTTCTTTATACGAAATGGTATTGCATGTAACCTTATATACCAAACTTACTGCACCTATCAACACTATAAAATGAGAAATAAATGTTTGTTATTTCATCTGGCTGGCTAACACAAGCGCAACACCTACCGTCACCGTACTTTGCTCCACGTGAATTAGGTGAAGAAATTAATTTATTAGTGGTCCATAATATTTCACTACCAGCAGGCCAATTTGATGGTCATTACATTAGTGACTTGTTTCTTGGACAGCTAGATTGTGATGCACACGCTAGTTTTAATGACTTAAGAGGCGCGGAAGTTTCAGCCCATTGTCTGATCCGTCGCGATGGTAGTGTAATTCAGTATGTATCCTTCTATGATAAAGCTTGGCATGCAGGGGTTTCATCATTTAATCAGCGAGAACGCTGTAATGATTATTCTATTGGTATCGAATTAGAGGGCACAGATGATATCCCTTATACGGCGGAACAATACCAACAGTTAATTGCGGTAACGCTTAGTTTGCAAATTAAATTTCCTGCTATTATCATAGGGAATATTGTGGGTCATTGTGATATTGCCCCGGTTAGAAAAACCGACCCAGGGCCTGTATTTGACTGGTCATACTTTTATCAGTGTTTGACTGAACAAGCGACAAGGAATAGCACCTAACATGAGTTTACTAAGTTTATTAATTGCCCTAGCAGCAGACAGAACTTTATCTGCAGAAATGTGGCGATTTAATTTTTATTATCAACACTATTTATATTTTTTTAGTAAAAACTTTACCGCTAAGCAAGGTACAATTGCTAGTGCTGTATTTATTATTTTACCCGTCATTATCACTTACTTGTTGCTTGATATTATTGATAACCCCGTAGTGCAATTATTGCTTTCTACCGTAATACTCCTTATTTGCTTTGGTTGTACTACTACTAGGGATAGTTATAAGAGTTATCTTATTTCGGCTTTCAGGGGAGAAGAAACGACTACCAAAATGTACCATCAACAATTATTAACAGATAAGAACTTGCCAAATATGGGCTTTGGTCAAGCACTTATTTGGTTAAATTATCGTTATTATATCGCTATTATGCTGTATTTCATCATTTTTGGTGCTGCAGGTGCAGTATTTTACCGTTTATTGACGACAGTTATTGAGCATAAAAAAGCACAGTGTATAGCGAGTGCTGCTGAGAAAAATGCTGAAGTACAGTCAACTTCGGCAGAGGTGGACAAAGCTGAGTATGACGGCTTAGATGAGGTACCTCATGAAGGTAAAATCGCCCCTAATATTATTGCGGGCTGTCAAAACCATCATGACGTACTTTTTTGGGTAGATTGGTTACCTGTGCGTATCGCTTCATTTGGTTATATGTTTGTGGGTCATTTTTCCAAAGCGCTACCTGTATGGTTGGAAAGTCTATTTGATAATAAAAAAGCTACTCATCAAGTGCTGATAGATGTAGCAGAAAAATCGGAAGATATTATGGTAAACGAAGACGATTGCACAGCCGAGCCTTGTTTACTTGTAAGGCTAGCAAAACGTAATGTGTTATTGGTACTTGCGGTTATTTCAATATTAACGCTTGCAGGTTTTCTTAACTAATAAAGTTTAGTCAAAGTCAATGGTCGGACCATTCGGTTAACCTTACTTAATATGCTAATAATAGACAGAAACATCTATTATTAGCATATATAAACCTTGCTTAAATACTAACCATCAATTAAATTTACTTGTCAAAAGTAGCTAGATTTGCTATTTTATTGTCTTGAAAGTGATTGGTCTTACCAATTTACCAGGATTCAAACAGGTGTGTTAATCGCTCATTCGTCTCTTTATCACCATGGAAATAGCTAGCTAAATTACTTTTATGAATGTAAACGTAACGGCAAATAAATCAATGAAAGCATCGAAAAGCACTGGGCGAGTAAAGCCACAGAAGTTAGCTGATATTATTTTAGCACAACTTGAAGCCATGATAATTGAAGGGAGTTTGCAGCCTGGTGAGAAATTATTACCTGAACGTGAACTGGCACTGCAATTTGAAGTCTCAAGACCATCATTACGTGAAGCGATACAGAAGTTAGAGGCCAAAGGTTTGGTGACGCGTAAACAAGGTGGAGGCACTTTTGTGAGTAACAATTTACTCAGTGGTTTTTCCGATCCATTGTTTGAATTAATGTCGAATAATAATGAGTCACAATTTGACTTATTAGAGTTTCGTCACGGTATTGAAGGTATGGCTTCGTACTATGCTGCTATGCGTGGCACACCAGCAGATTTTGAACACATTCAAGCAAAGCATAATGAAATTGGCAATAGCCAATTGGAAGATGACTTTCGCAGTGAAGCTGAAGCGGTTGTTGAATTTCATTTAGCCATTTGTGCAGCGTCACATAATGCGGTGATATTACAACTTGCTCGTAGTATGTCACCATTATTGGCGGATAATATTGCACAAAATTTAATAGTATTGGCGAAACGTCCTGATATCTTTAGCAAGATTACCGATTACAGAAAGCGTTTGCTCAATGCCATTATCAGTGGTGAACCACAAAAGGCATGGGGTGCAAGCCATAGACACTTAGCCTTTATCGAAGAAATATTACTGAAGTCGACACAAGAAAACAGTCGCATGGAAAGATCAATGCGCAGAATGTAGATAAATGAGTGATGAATTGCAAAATTCATGATGAGTAAGCTATCGACACTTAGCTTTCATCGAAGAAATATTATTACTTTTTAAAGATACGTACACAAGAAAATAGCCGTATGGAACCTTCGATGCGACGCATGTAAAAGAATTATGCGCAAAGCGCACCGAGTAGAAAAAGAAATTAGCAGATTAAAAAAAGAATAGTTAACACCTTTAATTTTATACATTTATTAAAATTTTTATTAAACATCTATCAAAAAACAAAGTATTGGAGACTAAACAATATGTCAGATCTACCAAATATCGATATTGATTCAGCAGAAACTCAAGAGTGGTTAGAGTCATTAGAATCAGTATTAGAAAATGAAGGCCCAGAACGTGCCCATCAATTATTAGAAACGTTAATTGAACGTGCGCGTCGTGGTGGCACTCACTTACCGTTTAACGCGACTACAGCATATGTAAATACTATTCCACCAGGTCAAGAGCCTCATATGCCTGCGGACCAAACCATTGAATCACGTATCCGTGCTGCAATTCGTTGGAATGCGTTAGTATTAGTATTACGTGCCTCTAAAAAAGATTTAGAACTTGGTGGTCATATTGGTAGCTTCGCGTCTTCATCTACTTTATACGATGTAGGTTTTAACCACTTCTTTAAAGCGGCATCTGAAATTGATGGCGGAGATTTCATTTTTGCTCAAGGTCATATTTCTCCAGGTATTTATTCTCGTGCCTTCATGGAAGGTCGTTTAACTGAAGAGCAAATGAATAACTTCCGTCAAGAGTGTGATGGCAAAGGTTTATCGTCGTACCCGCATCCTCATTTGATGAAAGATTTCTGGCAGTTTCCCACAGTTTCTATGGGCTTAGGTCCATTACAAGCTATCTATACTGCACGTTTCTTAAAATACTTAACTGACCGTGGTATTAAAGATTGTTCAGGCCAACGTGTGTACTGTTTCCTAGGTGATGGTGAAACTGATGAGCCAGAATCATTAGGTGCTATCGGTTTAGCGTCGCGTGAAGGCTTAGATAACTTAACGTTTATCGTTAACTGTAACTTACAGCGTTTAGATGGACCTGTACGTGGTAACGGTAAAATTATCCAAGAACTTGAAGGTACATTCCGTGGCGCAGGCTGGGAAGTAGTAAAAGTTATTTGGGGTTCTTACTGGGATTCACTTATTGCTCGTGATACTTCAGGTAAATTATTACAGTTAATGAACGAAACAGTTGATGGTGAATACCAAAACTGTAAAGCGAAAGGCGGTAAGTACACGCGCGAAAATTTCTTTAACAAGTACCCTGAAACGAAAGCGATGGTTGCTAACATGTCAGATGCAGATATCTGGCGTTTAAACCGTGGTGGTCATGATCCAGTTAAAGTTTATGCGGCTTATGAAAAAGCCAAAAATACTAAAGGTCGTCCAACAGTTATCTTAGCTAAAACAGTAAAAGGTTTTGGTTTAGGCGCTTCAGGTGAAGCATTAAACATTGCCCATAATGTTAAGAAAATGGACGTTGAGTCAATCAAGCATTACCGTGATCGTTTCAATATTCCGGTAAGTGATGATGAAATTGCTGATTTACCTTTCTACAAATTCCCTGAAGACAGTGAAGAGTTTAAGTACATGAAAGCCCGTCGCGAAGCGCTAGGTGGTTCATTACCAGCACGTCGTGTTCAAGCTGAAGAACAACTTGAAATTCCAGCACTTAAAATCTTTGATCCTATTTTAAAAGGTTCTGGTGACCGTCAAGTATCATCAACAATGACTTTTGTACGTGTCCTCAATAGCTTATTAAAAGATAAGAAGATTGGTAAGCGCATTGTACCTATCATTCCTGATGAAGCGCGTACTTTTGGTATGGAAGGCTTATTCCGTCAAGTTGGTATTTATGCAAGTGAAGGTCAAAAGTATGTTCCACAAGATGCTGACCAAGTTGCTTATTATCGTGAAGACAAAAAAGGCCAAGTTTTACAAGAAGGCATTAACGAATTAGGTGCTATGGCATCTTGGGTTGCTGCAGGTACGTCTTATTCTACTTGTAATGCCGTAACTATTCCGTTCTACATTTACTACTCAATGTTTGGTTTCCAACGTGTTGGTGATTTAGCATGGGCCGCTGGCGATAGCCAAGCACGTGGTTTCTTATTAGGTGCTACGGCAGGTAGAACAACACTTAACGGTGAAGGTCTTCAACATCAAGATGGTCACTCACATGTACAGGCAGCTTTAATCCCTAACTGTGTTACTTATGATCCAACTTACGGTTATGAAATTGCTGTTATCGTGCGTGAAGGTTTACGCCGTATGTATGAAGAGAATGAAAACGTCTTCTTCTACTTAACGCTAATGAATGAAAACTATCAACATCCGGCAATGCCAGCAAGTAAAACAGTTGAAGCAGAAATTATTAAAGGTATTTATCAGCTTGAACAAGTTGCTCCTAAGAAAGCAATAGCCAATGTTCAATTATTAGGCTCAGGTACTATCTTAGAGAAAGTACGTGAAGCGGCACAAATCCTTGCTAATGATTTCAACATCTCAAGTGATGTTTATTCAGTAACTTCGTTTAACGAACTAGGCCGTGATGGTCAAGACGTAACGCGTTGGAACATGCTTCACCCAGAAAATGAGCAGCGTGTACCCTACATTACACAAATTATTACTAAAGATGCAGGACCTGCAATTGCAGCCACTGATTACATTAAAAACTATTCAGGGCAAGTACGTGCCTACATTGATACTGAATACCGTTGTTTAGGTACTGATGGTTTTGGTCGTAGTGATAGTCGTGCAAACTTACGTACTCACTTCGAAGTAAGCGCTGCTTACATTGTTGTTGCGGCATTGTTTGAATTAGCGAATCGTGGTGAAGTTAAACGTTCAGTAGTAACAGAAGCCATTAAACGCTTTGATATTGATACTGAAAAACTTAACCCACTTTACGCATAATTAGCGGCTAGAAAAGGAAAGTACTATGTCTATTGAAAAAATCCTAGTCCCTGATGTTGGTGGCGATGAAGTTGAAATTATCGAAATCTGTTTTGCTATTGGCGACACGCTTGAAGCTGATGAGGGTATTATTACTGTAGAAACTGATAAAGCTTCTATGGATATTCCTGCACCATTTGCCGGTAAGCTTGTTAGCTTAACCGTTAATATTGGTGACAAAATTAAAGAAGGCGATGTGATTGCAGAAATGGAGAGCGCTTCGGCTGCTGCTCCAGTAGAAGAAGCACCTACTACTGTAGTTGAAACGCCTGTAGCATCACCTGTTGCTGCTGTTGCTGCTGTTGAAGTCGCTCCAGTTGCGGCAGCTTCTGCCTCACAAATTATTGACATCGCAGTCCCTGATATCGGTGAAGATGGCGAAGTTGACGTTATCGAGGTATTAGTTAGCGTTGGTGATGTGATTGAAGAAGAAGATGGTTTAATTACCCTTGAAACTGATAAAGCGACGATGGATGTACCATCAACGCATGCCGGTACTGTTAAAGAAATATTTATCAATAACGGTGATAAAGTCAAGCAAGGTTCACTGGTCATCAAGCTTGAGACTACTAGTGGTGTTGTATCTGCACCAGTGGCTGCAGCGCCAGTAATACAGACGACTCCGGTTGCTGCTACTCCTGCTCCTACGGTTGCTGCAACAACAGCACCTACGGCTTCACCAGTACCACATCATCCACAAGCGGGTAACGTCAATAAAGGGACTATTTATACGTCACCTTCAATTCGTCGTCTTGCACGTGAATTTGGTGTTGATTTAAGTGTTGTTAAAGGTACTGGTCGTAAAGGGCGTATCTTGAAAGAAGATGTACAATCATTCGTTAAGTATGAACTGTCGCGCCCGAAAGCAAATGCGGGTAGTTCTGTTGCTAGCGGTGAAGGTGGCTTACAAGTTGTTAGTGCTAAAGCGATTGATTTCTCTAAGTTTGGTGAAATTGAAACGAAAGCATTAACGCGTATTCAGAAGATTTCTGGACCATTTTTACATCGTAACTGGGTAACAATTCCGCATGTTACTCAATTTGATGAAGCTGACATCACTAACGTTGAAGCATTTCGTAAAGAACAAAACGTAGTTTGTGAAAAACAAAAGCTTGGTTTTAAAATTACGCCATTAGTCTTTATCTTAAAAGCTGCTGCTGATGCATTACGTACGTTCCCAACGTTTAATTCAAGCTTGAGTGAAGACGGTGAAAGCTTAATTATTAAGAAGTACATTCACATAGGTGTTGCCGTTGATACGCCTAACGGTTTGGTTGTCCCAGTAGTACGTGATGTTGACCAAAAGGGTATTCATCAGTTATCTCGTGAATTACTAGAAATCAGTATGAAAGCGCGTGATGGCAAATTAAAAGCTCAAGACATGCAAGGTGGTTGTTTCACTATTTCGAGTCTTGGCGGTATTGGTGGTACGGCATTCACGCCCATCGTTAATGCTCCAGAAGTAGCTATTTTAGGCGTTTCTAAATCAGAAATGAAACCTAAATGGAATGGTAAAGATTTTGAACCTAAGCTAATGCTACCGTTATCTATGTCATATGATCATCGTGTTATTGATGGTGCGTTAGCAGCACGATTCACTGTGCATTTAGCTAGTGTTATGTCTGACATTCGTAAATTGATACTTTAGTCGATATTGACTAATTAAAGTTGGCGAAATTCGACACATAAGAGTAGAATTTCGCCCATAAAAATACTTACACAGAACAACAGTTTTTAATGAGGAATTTATGAGTAACGATATCAAAACTCAAGTAGTAGTATTAGGTTCAGGCCCTGGCGGCTATTCTGCAGCATTTCGTGCAGCAGATTTAGGTTTAGACGTAGTATTAGTTGAAAGCCGTGAAACATTAGGTGGCGTTTGTTTGAACGTGGGTTGTATCCCATCAAAAGCATTACTGCATGTGGCTAAAGTAATTGATGATGCAGCTGCGATGGCTTCACACGGTGTTACTTTTGGTAAGCCAGAAATCGATTTAACTAAAATTCGTGATTGGAAAGAAAGCGTAGTAGCTCAACTTACTAGCGGTTTAGGCGGCATGTCTAAAGCACGTAAAGTAACGACAGTTTATGGTTATGGTAAATTTACTTCAGATAAAACTATTGAAGTTGAAGGTAATGATGGCGTTAAAACTACGGTTACTTTTGATAATGCTATTATCGCAGCAGGTTCTTCAGTAATTGACTTACCATTTATTCCTAACGATGACCCACGCGTTATTGACTCTACTGGTGCATTAGAACTTGAAGATATACCTGGTGAAATGTTGGTACTTGGTGGTGGTATTATCGGTCTAGAAATGGGTACTGTTTATGCTGCATTAGGCTCTAAAGTATCTGTGGTTGAGTTTGCTGACCAATTAGTACCAGCCGCTGATAAAGATATTGTTAAAGTTTATAACAATTATAACAAGACAAAATTTAACATAATGTTGTCTACTAAAGTTGTTGCTGTTGAAGCAAGAGATGATGGTTTATATGTTACTTTTGAAGGTAAAAAGGCGCCAACTGAACAAGTACGTTATGACAAGATTTTAGTTGCTGTTGGTCGTAAGCCCAACGGTCATTTAGTTGCTGCTGATCAAGCAGGCGTAAATGTTGATGAGCGTGGCTTCATTAGTGTAACGAACGAACTTCGTACTAACGTACCGCACATCTTCGCTATTGGCGATGTTGTTGGTCAACCGATGCTTGCGCATAAAGCTGTTCATGAGGCACATTGTGCTGCTGAAGTGATTTCAGGTAAGAAGCATACATTCGAACCACGTTGTATCCCTTCAGTCGCTTACACAGATCCAGAAATGGCTTGGGTTGGTGTAACTGAATCTGAAGCGAAAGAGCAAGGTTTAAATATTGAAATTGCTAATTTCCCTTGGGCTGCTTCTGGCCGTGCCATCGCGTCTGCACGTACTGAAGGTAAAACTAAGTTAATCTTCGAAAAAGAATCAGGTCGTATACTTGGTGGTGCTATTGTTGGTATCAATGCCGGTGAAATGCTTGGTGAAATTTGTTTAGCTATTGAAATGGGCGCTGATGCAGAAGATATTGGTTTAACTATCCATGCTCACCCAACGTTAAACGAATCAATTGGCTTAGCAGCAGAGATCTTTGAAGGCTCAATCACTGATTTACCTAACGCTAAAGCAGTTAAGAAAAAGAAATAAGAGCAAAAAACTTATTAATCTATTAAAAAGCTAGTTACTTGAGTAAGGTAACTGGCTTTTTTATTGGTTTAGAATATTTAAGAGAGGCCGTTTGTTAAGCTTTATGGTAAATAAACAGACTGATTAATTTATACAATCCTAAATATCTAATAACGTTATTGTGTCAATAACCTAATGGTCATCCTCTATCGTTTATTTATCTTCTTTATAATACAAACTAACAGGTATAGCTAAACAGGTAGCAAGAAATGCCTCTGCATATTGTTTACCTTTGCCTTTGTACTTCCAGCCTAGTGTGAGTGCTATTTGTGTTGGTCTAAAGTTGGCACTATTGGTTTGCTCTTTAGTAAAGGGGTATTCAACGCCATTACCTTTCATCAGTGAATCTTCAGAAAGCGGGTTTTGTTCTACAGTAGATAAAGTTTGTGCTCTTTCTGAAAAATCGACAAAAAAGCTGACTGATGCCTGGCAATAATCAAAGCGTGTCTTTTTAGCCGTTAATATGCTTTCTTCTTCTGTCATTAAACGTCGCCTTTGACCTGTAGGGGCTTCTTCTTTGAGCTTTTTTCTGATAATTTTGTAATATTTCGAATAAGGGTTATCCATCAGGGCTAATTTAGTATGTATCGCTGGCCAGTCCTGCAGAGCTAACTGTTTTTTGTATTCAGTAGTAACTTCTGGGCTCATCTCTGCCGTTATTGATATGGCGTTTGCCATGGTACTAAATAGTGTTAGTACGCTAAGTCCTGATAAAGTTATCGCGCGCATAAATGGTAAGGTTTTTTTGTCGCTGGTAGTTTTAACTTTGCTCTTATCATTAGTTAAAAGACTACTGAATAAGTATTGGCAGGAAAAAAATTTATATGTTTGCATACTATTATTCTTCTTATTATTTAGTTTACCACCAATAGTTTACTATTGGATTAATGAAAGCCTATTCACACTATCCGAAGCTAAAGGAAGATACTGCTATTTTTCTATCTTTTATTACGTTGTATTAAAGTAGATTTAACCAAATAGTTAATAATTACAGCGCTATCAAGTCAGTATTTTGAAACATTTTGATATAAAAGTACAAAAGTTTAATTTATTTTGACTGATTATAATACTCGTTCCTGACGATGAGTCACCATTTTTTTTGATTTGTTCGCTCAACGTCGTTTTATATCTTCAGCTTGTGTGGAAAAAACGTTGAATAAAGCAATTGCATAGCGCTGAGAAACTTTTGATTCTCCAATCATTGATGTACCTTATGAGAAAGCAGTGAAAAATAAAGAGGCTTATATACATGAACTATTGAGTGATATGAAAACCATTAGTTACCCGTTTATTTTTTTATATTTATGGTTGCCAACAATGCTAGTATCTAAATCCTGTTATATCATTGTTAATATCTAGCATCTAAAATTGAAAAGGACTTTATTACATGCGTTGTTTCCTATCAAAATTAGCTCCGTTCGCTATATTATCATTGGCTTGTGGGTTAGTTTTACCAAGTAATGCGGTCGAGTTATCTAAACATCTGTTAACTATCATTAACCCTGAGCCAATTGTACGTGTAGTGCCTAAATATCCTATAAATGCCGCGAGAAATAGTCGAGAAGGTTGGGCAAGGTTAAGCTTTGTTATCGATGAACAGGGTGATGTATCCAATGTACTTGTGATTGAAACTTCGGGAAGTAAGGATTTAACTCAAGCAGCAATCAAGGCCGCTGAGCTATGGAAATATAAACCAGCGATGGAAAATGGTAAGCCAATTCAACAATGTGTTAATTCTGTACAGATGGACTTCCGAATGAATAAGTCTGGTACAACCGGAGCCTCAAGACGATTTATCTTTAAATATAAAAAAGCACAGCAAGCGCTAGTTGATAAGAATTATGACGAAGTAGAGAAGCAACTGGCTCTGATTAAAAAAAATAAATATCTGCATCTTTCAGAAAATAATTACCTACACTTATTATCTGCAGCATATGCAAAAGAAAAAGGGGACAAAAAGGAACAACTTTCTCATTTGAGTCTCGTCGCTATGTCATTAAGTAGCTTGAGTAATGAAAAACAAAAAGTGTCTGTGCTTTATCAGACCCTGACCTTACAAATTGAATTGAATCAATTCCAAGCAGCCCATTTTACTTATGAAAAATTAGTGAATATACCCTCAGCTAGTCCCTATCTTAGTAAGCTTTCTGAGCTTATGGCTAAAGTAGATGATGTCATTTCGGGTAACAAAAACCTTGTGATTATCGCAGATATTAAAAGTGATTTTTGGAGGACTGATCTAGTGAGAGATGAATTTTCATTAATTGATGTTGAAGGTTCACTGCATACTTTAGATGTTCGTTGTGCCAATAAACGCCACGTTTATACCATTGAAGAAGATAATACTTGGAAACTTCCTGCTAGCTGGAAAAATTGTAGTATTTATGTTTATGGTGCACCAAAAACTAGCTTTAAACTTATAGAACATCCGTTTGGAACTTAATTACGTCAGGGTAATCACTTTAGCTTAACTGTTATCGTAATACGCTCGTTGTTAAACTAATACAGAAATTACCAGGATAATAGCTATGAAAATTAAATCAGTATTTCAATATGTGCTAAGTGTTTTTTGTTTTGTCTCACTGGTAGCTTGTGCTGGGTCTAGCCAAGTGGTACTAGGTCAAGCGCAAACCGAGTGGGATTTTGATCATCAAGTACAATTTAAAAAAACTCAATTTGATGATGATCATTATCAACTAGAAATCATGCCGAATAATAATGTTAGCTTTGAGCGTTTATCGGCATTTCTATTACGTCGAAGTTATCTCATTTGTGGATCTTATGGTTATAAGCTGGAGTTAATTACTGGTGTTGAGAGCTTTGATTATCCCCGTGCTTCACCCAATTATATTATGCCAAACTTAACCGCTAAGCTTGAATGTGCAACAGAGAAATAGGACCCAAAGCAATATATTAGTATGTTTATCGACTGACGTTTTATGAATGTTTTATGTAACCAGAGTTCGGGTGATGTAGATACAAGTAGTAATGTAGGGGTAAAAAAGGGGGCTACTTATATAAGTAGCCCCCTTTTTATTCTATTTAACTATTAAGTAGAAATACTAATTAATAGTTAATTATGTATTATACCACTGTAATTGGTACTGCTGGTGCAGTGTATTTAGTAGTCATCTCATGTGTAGGAGGAGCGAATCGAGTTAAATCGATACCTTCTACTGCTGACTTATACTCTTCGATTGTAGGGAAACGACCCAGCATAGTTGAAAGTACAACTAATGGTGTAGAGCCAAGAAGTGATTCACCTTTCTTCTCTGCAGTATCAGCAACAACACGACCTTGGAATAAGCGTGTAGATGTTGCAATAACCGTGTCACCAGGTTCAGCTTTTTCTTGGTTACCCATACATAAGTTACAGCCTGGACGTTCAAGATACATGATGTTTTCGTATTTAGTACGAGCAGCATTTTTAGGTACAGCATCGTCAAATTCAAAACCTGAATATTTTTGTAAAATATCCCAATCGCCTTCAGCTTTAAGCTCATCAACAATGTTGTAAGTTGGTGGTGCAACAACTAATGGTGCTTTAAATTCTATCTTGTTACCTTGTGCTTCCATATTACGGAACATTTGCGCGATGATTTGCATATCACCTTTATGAACCATACAAGAGCCAACAAAGCCTAAATCTACAGATTTGCCAACGTAGTATGAAACAGGGCGAATAACATCATGGGTGTAACGTTTAGATGCGTCTTCGTTGTTTACATCGGGATCAGCAATCATTGGCTGGTCGATAACATCTAAATCAATCACGACTTCTGCGTAGTAGGTAGCGTTATCATCTGGTGCTAATGCAGGAGTTTCACCTGATTTAATGCCTTCGATACGTTTGTCAGCTAATGCTATTAAACCGTTAAGTGTTTTCGCTTCGTTTTCCATACCCTTGTTGATCATGATTTGGATACGGCTCTTAGCAAGCTCAAGTGATTTAATTAACGTTTCATCTTCAGAAATACAGATAGACGCTTTAGCCTTCATTTCGGCAGACCAATCTGTAAATGTAAATGCTTGGTCAGCTAATAACGTGCCGATATGCACTTCAATGATACGACCTTGGAAGACGTTTTCACCACCAAATTGCTTAAGCATTTGCGCTTGAGTAGCGTGAACTACATCACGGAAATCCATGTGGTCTTGCATATTACCTTTAAAAGTAACTTTTACAGACTCAGGAATTGGCATAGCAGACTCACCTGTGGCTAGTGCGATTGCCACCGTACCCGAATCAGCACCAAAGGCTACACCTTTAGACATACGTGTATGTGAGTCACCACCAATGATGATAGCGCGGTCATCAACCGTAATATCATTCAATACTTTATGAATAACGTCAGTCATTGCATGGTATTTGCCCTTAGGATCACGTGCTGTGATAAGACCGAATTTATTCATGAATGCCATAAGCTTAGGAATGTTAGCTTTAGCTTTGCTATCCCAAACAGACGCTGTATGACAACCCGACTGGTATGCACCATCAACCAATGGAGAGATAGTTGAAGCAGCCATCGCTTCAAGTTCTTGACAAGTCATAGGACCTGTTGTGTCTTGAGAGCCAACAATATTTACTTTAACGCGAACATCAGAACCAGCGTGTAATGGTGTTGCAGATGTTACACCAACAGCGTTGTTATTAAATATTTTTTCAACGGCCGTTAAACCTTGACCTTTATGTGAAATTTCTTTTGAAGTTGCATAGACAGGTGGTGTTGCTACGCCAAGTGTTTGTGCAGCGAACGTTTGTAATTTCTTACCAAATGTTACCGCGTAAGAGCCACCAGCTTTCATGAATTCTACTTTCTGTGGTGTAAAGGCTGAAGATATATCTGCAAGCTCTTTGTCACCGTTGTATAATTTCTTCGCTTTGGTATCAATAGTTAACACAGTACCCGTTGCTACTGAATAAGCTTCTTCTAAAACTACATCACCATTTGCATCAACAACTGCGTTACCACTTGCATCTACTTTCTTAACCCAGTTTTTAAGGTCAAGACCAATACCGCCAGTTACATCAACGGTTGTTAAGAATATTGGAGAAATACCATTAGTACCAGCAACTACTGGTGCAATGTTAATAAATGGTACGTATGGGCTTGCTTTTTTACCTGCTAATAGTGCAACGTTGTTAACACCCGACATACGAGATGAACCAACACCCATAGTGCCTTTTTCAGCAATTAACATCACTTTCGCATTAGGATACTTAACTTGTAATGCTAGTATTTCTGCTTGAGCTTCTGGTGTGCTCATGCATTGGCCATGTAATTCACGGTCAGCACGAGAATGGGCTTGGTGACCTGGAGAAAGTAAATCAGTTGAGATATCACCTTCACCGGCAATATATGTAACAACTTCAACTTTTTCTTCTACATTAGGCAATTTTGTGAAGAACTCCGCTTCTGCGTAGCTTTCTAAAATTTCTTTTGCAAGTACATTACCTGCTTTAAACGCTACTTCAAGGCGTGCTGTATCTGCGTCGTATAAGAATACTTGAGTTTTTAATACTTCTGCCGCTGCTTTTGCTACTGATGCGTCATCAGATAATGCTAAATCAAGCAGCACTACAATTGAAGGGCCGCCTTTCATATGTGATAACAATTTAAAAGCAAACGTGGGTGTAATTTCAGCTACTACTGATGCACCTAAGATGATTTCCTTTAGGAACGTAGCTTTTACGCCGGCAGCACTGGTTGTGCCAGGTAAGGTGTTATAAATGAAAAAGTTAAGGGAGTCAGCTCTATACTCGTTTCCTGAATCTTTAATTTGAGCAATAATTTCAGATAATAACTCAGCGCCATCAATTGGCAAAGGAGCCAATCCTAGATCATTCTTACGACTTTCAATTTCTTTAATGTACTCTAAATATAGACTCATTCGATACTCTCTCAGGCAATTATAATATGCTAATAACATTGTAATTAGCATGGACATGTAGCATGGACAAATTTTGCCTCTATTTTACCTGATTTTTTATGTACTACTAATCATTTGGTTAAATAAGCACTATTCATGCTGTGTATAGCAGGTAGAAGATGTAGTTATAGTGGTTATGTTTCTTTGCTCGTAACACTTTATTCACAGTGATGTTAACTACCTGTTGTCTTGATACCTAGGTCTAATAATTATCATCTATATTTGGTGATATAGTCATCAATATAAATGATTATTACAGTCCATTAACTTTTGAATCAATCTCGGCCGTACTGTATCGATAATTAGTTTCCAGTCTATATTTAAAAACTGTAACCATACATTGCTCAATAAGTGAGCTATGTTCATTATTAAATAATTCTGCTAAAATGTGCCACCCTAAAACGTGACCAATATTACGTTTTGATTATTTATCTATAGCACTGGATTTACGTTCCAGCTAGTTCAATGGAGAGACCATGAGTTTGTCAGAAAAAAAGTTATCACCATCAGTTACATCACTAATTACTTCAAAAAAATTGGTAACTAACACTATTACTATTTGTTCGTTATATAAGTTTGTTCGTTTGGATGCATTTGAAGCATTGCGTGAGCCATTATCAAATAAAATGGTCAGTGTTAATATTAAAGGGACTTTATTATTAGCGGCAGAGGGTATCAACGGTACTATTGCTGGCACACAAGCAGGTATTAATAAGGTGATGGCTTTTCTAAGTGAACAGCCTGGTTTAGATAATATTTCTCATAAAGAATCTTACAGTAACGAAAATCCATTTCATCGTACTAAAGTGAAATTGAAAAAAGAAATTGTTACTATGGGTATTGAAGGTATTGATCCAAACCAAGTGGTTGGTACTTATGTGAAGCCAAAAGATTGGAATGCTTTAATTTCTGATCCTGAAGTGCTACTGGTTGATACACGTAACGATTACGAGATTGAAATTGGCACTTTTAAAAATGCTGTTAACCCGAATACAGAAACGTTTCGTGAATTCCCTGCTTACGTAGAAAAGAATTTAGATAAAAATAAGCACAAGAAAGTTGCGATGTATTGTACCGGCGGTATTCGTTGTGAGAAATCTACCGCCTACTTAAAAGAGCAAGGCTTTGAAGAGGTTTATCATCTTGAAGGCGGTATTTTAAAATACCTTGAAGAAGTACCAAGCACGGAAACAATGTGGGAAGGGGAGTGCTTTGTTTTTGATGGTCGTGTTGCTGTTAATCATGAGTTAGAGCAAGGGCAATACGACCAATGCTTTGCTTGTCGATTCCCGTTAACAGAAGCTGAAAAAGAAAGTGAGCATTACGTTAAAGGCGTAAGTTGTCATCGTTGTCATGACAAGGTTACCGACGAACAACGTAATCGCTATGCCGAACGTCAACGTCAAATTATCCTAGCTGAAAATCGCGGTGAAAGCCACATAGGTGCTGATATTCAAAATATTATTGAAGAACGTCGTCAAGAAAAAAACGATAAAAAAGCGAAACAATCTACCAAATAAAGCCTACTTCTCGTAGTAGAAAAATTATATAAAAACGCCAGTTTGAATTTCAAGCTGGCGTTTTTTTATTGTCCTGAAACGGACTAAATATTATGAGTATTGTCTTAGTTTGCAAGGTTTGTATTATGATTGGGAGCTTTAGTTTACAAGCTTCGCTATATCACGTATGTCCGCTATATTGCTTATAGTCTGCAGATTGTATATTCTTACTGCATTCAAAGTATTAGCAGTTTTACATGAGAATTATAATGAAAAAACTATTAACATTGGCCGCAATATCATTTACGGCATTAATACCTCTAGCGGTAAGTGCTAATGCGCAAACCACTAGCGAAGTGTTTACCGTTGAACAACTAAACCAATTAAACCAACTACACGATGTCACTTTATCTCCTCAAGGTGATGACCTTGTGTATGGTGTGAAAAAAGGCAGTAGTTCAACAGACAATCACTTGTATAGACAAAATATTAAAACAGGTGAAATCACTCAACTTACTGCGCATGAAAAGTCAGAAAGTAATGTTGTTTGGGCTGATGATGCTAACTCACTTTATTTTCTATCATCACGTAGTGGTAGTTCGCAAATTTGGCAATTGCCTTTAATGGGTGGTGAAGCTAAACAAATATCAGATTTCCCTGTAAGTATTAATGGCTTTAAATTATCTAAAAATGGTCAAGTCTTTGCTTTGTCCTTTACCGTTAAACCCGGCTGTGAAACATTAACTTGTACTGTTGATGCAGAGAAAGCGGATAAAGAGAAGAAGTATAATATCCGTGCTTATGATCAATTGATGGTTCGCCATTGGGATACATGGGTAACAGAATATAAAGAACATTTATTTGTTGGTCATGTAAATAAAGACGGTCAGCTTAAGCACGTGCAAGATCTTATGCCAAACTGGCAAAGTGATTTTGCTGGTATGAGCCAAGTAAGTATTCACCCTGATGCGACATTCTTAGCTTTTTCAGCGAAAGACTCATCAAGTAAAGACCACACTAAAAATCATGCTTGGACAACTAACTTTGATATTTTCGAAGTCGCTTTACCTAAAGTAACAGCAGATGAAGTTATTGCTTATACATTGACTAATATTACTAAAAAGAATAAAGCATGGGACTCAAGCCCAGTGTATTCATCTAACGGTCGATTTCTCGCTTATAAAGCAATGAAAACACCGGGTTATGAAGCGGATAAGTTTACCTTACAGTTACGTGATAGTAGAACAGGGAAAACTCGTGCCGTTGCTAGTGATTGGGATCGTTCAATTAGTAGTTTAGCTTTTTCACCGGATAACAAGTCAGTTTATGTAGTAGCGCAAGATATTGGTCAAAAAAGTATTTTCTCTATTACACCTGAGTTTGATGAAGTACGCAGTATTTATAATACCGGTAGCAATGGTGATATTTCAAGCCATGGTAATAAAGTTTACTTTACTCGACATACTTTAAGTTCACCACAAGATATTTTTTCGATTGATAATCATGGTGATGATTTAGTCCAATTAACGCATATTAATAAAGATAAGCTTGGCAGGGTAAAGTTTGCTGACTACCAACAATTTAACTTTAAAGGTTGGAATAATGAAACTGTGCACGGATATTGGTTAAAGCCAGCTAATTTTGAAGAAGATAAAAAATACCCAATCGCCTTTTTAGTACATGGTGGCCCGCAAGGTAGTTTTGGTAACATGTTCCATTACCGTTGGAATGCTCAATTATGGGCAGCACAGGGGTATGGTGTTGTTATGGTCGACTTCCACGGCTCTACTGGTTATGGTCAAGAATTTACCCATTCAATCAGCCGTGATTGGGGTGGTAAACCATTAGAAGATTTACAAAAAGGTCTAGAGTTTATTGTAAAAGACCAACCTTGGTTAGATAGATATAATGCTTGTGCATTAGGTGCATCTTACGGTGGTTATATGATGAACTGGATTGCTGGAAATTGGCCTACTGGTTTTAAATGTTTGATCAATCACGCTGGTTTATACGATATGCCAAGCTTTTATCAATCTACAGAAGAGTTATGGTTCCCTGAATATGATTTGGGCGGTCCTTCGTGGGGTAAACAAAGTGGTAGTGATAAAGTAAAGATAAGTCCTGATTACGCTAAATTTAACCCATCTGCTTATGTTAATAATTGGCAGACACCTATGTTAGTGATTCAAGGTGAGTTAGATTACCGCGTACCGTACGCGCAAAGTTTAGGTGCCTTTACTACCTTACAGCGTAAAGGTATTGAGAGTCGTTTAGTTATGTTCCCAGATGAAGATCATCATATTCGTAAACCTGAAAATTTAGTGGTTTGGTACGACGAAGTATTTAAATGGTTAGAAAAATATACCCAAAAATAATCATTGAAAAGTAAAAAATAAAGGCACATTAACTTAGGTTAACGTGCCTTTTTTTATAATTGATTAGTTATTGATTGGAAAAGCTTTGAAGTAGCGTCAAACAAAAAATATCTCTACAAAAGTTATTTACTGGTAGTGTCTGCTTGATATCGTGCTCGGTTTACCATACTAATTCTTTTAATCGTACCGTTCGCCAGACCTGAGATAATATATTGGTGAAACGTTTAATTGCTGACTGTTTGGAAATAGCAATATAGCTATTCATCGGTTTGTTATATTGATAATCAGCCATGACAAACTTATTTTGATACTCAGCAAGTGGTAGCAAAGGTAATACTGTCTCTTCTCTCTCTAACAAAGTATCGATTTGATCTTTAAGTAATATATTAACCAGTTGTTTTATTTAAGTAAGTTATACTTTTATCGTTTTTTTTCATCAAATAGTAGAAAATAAACCGCGTCCCGTAATGTGCCAACCAGTAATGAATTAAGATCACTAAAATATTTTATAGTGAGTTTTTTATTTTAGTGTGAAAAATCGTAAAAGGTGGTGTTGTATTGAATGAGGAGGGGTAAGAAAAATGAGATCTTTTTCTCGAACAGCTGATTTACCTATAACTATTATCATATCAGCTTGTCCACTTTTGACCATTGCTAAACAACGTACGAATGGGCACTGAATAAAAATAGGTTTTAGTTTAATGGCTTTAGCTGAAAAATTAATTATATCAATATGTTCACCTATTAATTTATTTGCTACTAAATCAACATAGGGTGGTTCAAGAAATACAGCGACATTTAATTTACCATTTTCGGCAAAGGCAGTATTCAATAAAATAGTGATAATAATAAAGCATTAGTAAATAAAAATTACACGAAAAAATAGCGGAATAAGAAGGTGGCTTAATTAACAGTGTAGCTTATGTCATTAATAGGTAGTGTTTGCTTTACTTAGATGATGCTGCTTAGTAGTTAAATTAGTGATTATACTTATCTAAAGACCAGAGTTTTGATCTAAATGTCAGTTGATATAGTCAAATTATACGTTGAGATGTATAACTGCATTGCAGTCACACTAGGTACTGAAAAGAAAGTGATAGCTTAACGAATAAAGCTATCAAGATTATAAGCTGGATTAGTCTTGCTCAGCAGCTTCTTTAAGGTAAGCAAGTCGGTCTTGTTCTTGTTCAAAGGCGGCTTGAATTTCGGCTAATACTGTTTCAACATCAGCACTTTGTGTATCTTCAGCAAATTGCCCAGTTAATTTAGTAGTATTACTCAACTCACCCGCTTCATATAATGCCCACATTTCTTCACCAAATTTTGTTAAGGCTAAATTTGGGACAAATTGTGCGTAATAGGTAGTGATATTGTTGACATCACGCAGTAACATCGATTTAGCATTGTTATTTGCCGAAGCATCAACCGCTTGGGGTAAATCAATAACCACGGGACCATAGGCATCAACCAAAACGTTAAACTCAGATAGATCACCATGTACTACGCCGGCACAAAGCATGCGCATGATATAAATCATCATTAAGGCATGATCTTCTAAGGCTTGATCGGCAGGTATGACAACATCATTAAGACGTGGCGCGACATCACCTTGTTCATCGGTAATGAGCTCCATAAGTAATACACCATCGAAGCAACCATAAGGCTGCGGCACACGTACATCGTTTTCAGCAAGAGTATACAAGGCGTCAACTTCAGCATTTTGCCAAGCAGTCTCTTGTTGACTCTTACCATATTTAGAGCCTTTCTCCATCGCTCTAGCACGTCGACTACTACGGCCTTTTCGGCCTTCGGTGTACTGGGATGCTTTTTTAAAGCTACGTTGAGTCGCTTCTTTATATACTTTCGCGCAGCGAATTTCATCACCACAACGAACACGATAGACAGTAGCTTCTTTTCCGCTCATTAATTGGTTGAGCACTTCATCAATTAAGCCTTCTTCTACGAGAGGCAATAGTCGTTTTGGAATTTTCATGGGGCTGTTATACATTAGATAGAGTAAGGAAGATAGTAAAATCTATTTTGTTATTTTCATAGCGACTATAGGCGAGCGTTTAGATAGTCACACCTCATCTAACAAGCCTGTAAAAAGAAGCTACTTGGCTGTTTTTTCAAACGATTCTAACTTCTCTTCTAATGCTATTAATTTTTGATATATTTTATTGTTTTGCTGTAAAATTTCTTTATTTTGCTTTCTTAGTTCTCGGTTTTTTATATTAGTATCAGCAAAGCCAAAAATTTTATTAGCAAAAATAGCGCCAACACCACCTAATATACCAACACCAAGAATAAACATAACAAAAACCGCGATACGCCCAACTAAGGTTATAGGATAAACATCACCAAAACCTATAGTGGTTGAAGACATAATCATCAGCCAAAAAGCGTCTGCATAATTTTTCACGGGAGAACCTAATACGGCAGTTTCTGCTATAAAGGTAATATAACCTAAACCGATATTAATGAGCGCAAATAAGGCAAAAGACACTATTGCTAATATGCCATAGTTATAGTTTGTCACGCCAAATTCATCAACTTTAAATAAGTTACTTTTTTCCATAGCGCTTTGTAGCATAATCATAAATAGTCTCTACTGTATTTCTTAGTTATCTTTGTGATGTTTACTATACCAGTTGGCAAGTGGTTGAGCACTGATACCGTGAGCAAAAATACTCATTAATACAGTTACCATTACCGTGGCGTAAACAGTTTCTAAACCTTTGTCTGCCCCCATTTCATGCGCAACAATGAGTACGTAGAGAATAGAGGCAATACCACGTGGGCCAAACCAGGCAATAAAGGTCATGGTAGAGAAATCAAGCTTACCTGTGATAAGTTTAGCACCGATAAGACAGATTATTACTGGTATCATGCGTAATACAGTTAAGCTTAAAAATGCGTAGAGACATACTTCAACAGTAACATATTCAATAATATTAGGAACAAAAGCTAAACCAAAAAGGAAGAAGCTGATAAGTACTAATAGTTCGCCCTCACTTTCTGCAAAATTTTCAATATGCTCACGGGTTTGTTCGCACGTATTACCGGCGAGTAAACCCGCAAAAAATGCTGCAATAAAGCCGTTACCCTGAAAGGTCTCAGCTAAATAAAAAGCTAATAGCGCTAACGCAATGGGTACAAGATTTTTATAGCTTGCAACCATCAAATTTCTATTCACAGTGAACTGTGACATTTTACTGCCTAAATAACCAATAGAAGCGCCGACTAAGGCGCCAACGCTAACTTGAGTAAATACACTACTTAACCACGGAGAATCTCCACCACTGGCTTGGGTTAATCCACTAGAAATCATAGCAACTACAGTAATAACGAGTGGGAAAACAATACCATCGTTAAGGCCACTTTCTATGTTAATAGTAGAACGGATATCTTTAGGAACTTTTATATCTGAGACGACGGCCTTGCCTAATGCTGCATCTGTTGGTGTAAGTAACAGGGCGAGTAACAGCATATAAATTGCGGGTTCATTCGGAAATATCATTTGTGCGATGAAGGTACCAGCAATAATGGTCAGTGGTAAACCTATTAGTAATAAACGGGTGGGTAATTGCCACGAATGGCGCAAAGACTTTAAAGAAAGCAAAGCTGCATCGCTAAATAGTACTAAGACCAGTGCAATCTCAACAATGATAGTGACAAATTCTGCATCAATATCTACTTCGCTAATATCTAAACCCAATGGTGAAATTAATAAGCCTAAACTAACAAAAACCATGGGGCCAGATATATTCAATCGACTTAGCCCTTGAGATATATAGCCATAAAGCAGTACTAATACCGCAATAATTAAGATAATCATATGTTCATGCATATTCAAATTTCACTTTTATAAAGGTAGGTAACTTGTCTAAGGGATAGGTCAATCAATTATTATCGAGCAGTGTGATGATAAATGGACTGACAATAAATCATTCATCTATAAAAGTGTAATAGTTTCATGAGAGTAAACAAATATTTTAAAAAAGTCTAGGTTTATCGATATAGTGAATATTAATAATTACAATGCCTTAGCTTCAATATATTAAGATATTTAGCTTTACTCAATAAGCCTTAAATGATGCCGTGTGGTTACATTTTGACTGATAAAGTAATATCTCTATCGTTTAATAGTAAGTCACTAACTTGCCTTTTTAGCAGGTCTCTTTTGAAATATTTTTTTACCACGCTTAGGTTTAAAAGCAACTTTAGGTAAACCTGAAAATGATTGCTGGCTGGCACCGTGTACCATCTCGGTGACAATATTTGTTAACGGTTGCATAAAGTGTAGATAACTAGCATTTTTCTCACTGATTGCAGTAAGAGTCGCTTCCCATTGTGCTGTCATATCTGGCAGGGTAGCCATTTCTGGTAAAGCATTGATTAATGCGACACCCACCTCTGTTGCGGTTATTACTTTACCTTGGCGTTTTAAAAAATCACGCTTAAAAAGTAAATCTATAATACCAGCGCGAGTCGCATCGGTACCTAAACCATCAGTTTCTTTCAGTACTTTTTTGATGGCAGCATCACTGACGTAACGAGATATACCTGTCATGGCACCGAGCAAGGTTGCATCGGTAAAAGACTGTGGCGGTGAGGTGTGCTTTTCTATTAACTCGCCTTGTTGGCAATGTACACTTTGCCCTTTTGTTAAAGGAGGTAATGTTTGCTCTGGGTCGTCACCTTGTTTTGAATTATCAGAGGTTTGCGATTTTTTACTTTTAGGGAACAGTACTTGCCAGCCTAGCTGTTTTTCCATTTTTGCCTGACTGAGGAAGTGCCCACCGACAATGAGTAAATGCACTTTGGTTTGCTGGTAAATATAAGTAGGATAAAACTGTACTAAATACTGGCGCACGATCAGTAAATAGATATTTTTTTCAAAGGTATTTAAGTTGATATTCTCGGGTGATTTTTCAGTCGGAATAATGGCATGATGTGCGGTGATTTTTTTATCATTCCACGCTTTACTCACTAAAGTTGTGTTCGCTCCTTGTGCGGGTTTATTGCAGGGTAACGATGACTGTGCGAGAGTATTGATAATGCCTTTTGCTTGCTTTAGTTGTTCTTTAGGTAAATAGCGACAATCAGAGCGCGGGTAGGTTATTAGCTTGTGTCTTTCATACAAAGTCTGACAAACATCAAGCACCAGTTTGGCATTCATGGAAAATTGTTTAGCAGCACTAATTTGTAGCTGTGACAAGTTAAAGGGTAAAGGGGCTGCTTGTTGCTTTTCATTACTTTCAATATTACTGATCGTAGCAGGTTGGTTATCTATACGGTTAACGACATTCTGTGCTAACGCCTTGACTAAAACCCGACCTTCTTCATCACAATAAGGCTGACAACTTTCACTTGGCTGCCATTTTGCCGTAAAAGCAATAGTGTCATTTGAAGTTAGCGCTATATGAGCCTGTACTTGGAAAAAGGGCTTACTGACAAATTGTGAAATTTCCTGCTCACGCCTAACAACTAAACCCAATAAAGGTGTTTGTACGCGACCTACAGATAATACCGAGTGATAACCTGTTTTTTGCCCTTGCAAGGTATAAGCGCGTGTGAGGTTAATGCCATACAGCCAATCAGCGCGCGAACGGGCTAAGGCAGAAATAGATAAGGGCATAAAATCACTATTAGGTTTTAATGAGGCGAGTGCACGTTTAACGGCAGGTAAGTTTAAATCGCTGATCAGTAAACGTTTAATATTCGCTTTTTTAGTTTTGGATACCTTAAAATAATCAATCACTTCATCAACCAATAATTGTCCTTCTCGGTCAGGATCGCCAGCGTGGATAATTTCGGTAGCTTGTTTTACTAATTTTCTTAATACGGTGAGTTGTGCTCGTGTACGCGCGATAGGTTTTAGTTGCCATTGCTCTGGCACTATTGGCAAACTTTCCATACGCCATTTTTTTAATTCAGCGTCATAATCTTCAGGGTCTGCTTGCGCCAAAATGTGTCCAATACACCAACTGACCACATCACCATTGGCGAGCTCGATATGAGTTTTGTAGTTCTTTTGTGGTTTAGGTAATGCAGCGGCAATAGCGCGTCCTAAACTTGGTTTTTCGGCAATATAGAGTTTCAATGGCATTGGAGCTGAGTAATAAGTTGTGATAGCTTTGATTATAGAGTGTGCACTGTCTTTATGTACAGCTTTGTTTTTGTGTTTGTACATGTTTAAAATTAAGGAATAAAACCGCATAAATAAGCGGTTTTTAACATTACATTTCAATATACGAAATGTCTATTTTAACTTCTGATTAAAACTCATAACGAGTAATAAGTGATACATAACCGGCACTAACGCGGCGAGTTGTTGCGCTCTAGTTAGCATCCATGAAAGTATTACCTGTAGTATTTGTTTGAGTTCTGTTTGAACAACAGTGGTTTGAGTAGATGAATTAAATAAGTTATATACCGTAGCTTTAAACATTAAGTCATTTTTAAATACATCCAATCTGTATGTTGCTAATAAGTTAAATACATACGTCTAATCTGTTATACCGTAAATACCTTTTGGTGTATTGTCTTTATTTTTATCATAACATGATGAATCATGTCTACGCTCATTACGGCTTGGACAAGAAGCTCATGCGGCTGTAGCACATGTGCCAACATTTTCTGGGTGAATACCTATAGCACTTATTGGTTTCCTGCTACCAATATTAGTATTTAATCCAACAGTAAAGTCTTCTGTTACAGCATAAGAACCAAAGAGTTTCATGGTATGGCGGCGATCACTAGGTAAGTTACCTGAACGGTTTGTTGTTTTATCTCATAACCATCTTTGCTAATAGTAACGGTATATTGACCAACGTATAGTTTAGGCAATGAAAAACTATCGTCAGCTGAGGTAGTACGAGTAACATCTTCATACTTAATGGTAACGACTGAGTGAAAATCACTCTTAGTGAAGTTTACTGTTTGATAGATTTACTTTTTTTTCTTAAAAATCAGCACTAATACCGTACCGAGTAAAATAGCTGTAGAGGCTAGTACGACACGTATTGTAATGGTTTCATTAAGCAGCAGTGCACCCGCTAAAGTAACTAATAATGGCACACTTAGTTGCACAATCGCAGCTTGAATAGCTTTGAGTTCAGGTAAAACACTATACCAAATAATGTAGCCAATGCCAGAGGTGATGATGCCTGATAGTAGTGCATAGATAATACCATCGCTTACTAAATTGATAGTATCGTTTGTTGATAGGTAAACTATAAGCCATAACAGTATTGCCATGGGTGCCGCTTTTATAAAGTTTCCGGCTGTGGTTGCTGCAGGGTTATTGGCACCTCTTCCTTGTAGTGTATAAATACCCCAAGCAACCCCAGAGATACACATTAATAATGCGCCGATAATAGAAGGCGAGCTTATACCTGGTAGCATTAATATGACCAGTCCAATAATGGCAAGTATGAAGCCAGCTATTTGTATAACATTAAGCCGTTCACCTTCACGGTAACCACTAATGGTCATGGTTACTTGAACTGAACCAAACAATAATAAAGCACCAGTACCCGCTGCAATTAATCCGTAACCATAGGTAAAACTAACAGCATATATAAACAAGGAAAAAGCGGCTAACCATGTGCCAGCTTTATTATTATTCTTCTTAAAGCGTAAATACAACCACAAAAATAATGCGCCAGAGACTACTCTCATCATAATAAAGCTAGTTTCATCAATTGATGTTTCTTGTAAAGCAAAGCGAGTTATCAGTGAATTAGCAGCAAAGGCTAATAGTGATAGTAGGGTAATTAGAATTATGCGTAGTCGAGTCATCTATGTTCCTTATCTTTGTTTGAGGAAGTTATCGCGTAAGGAGAAGTGACTCGATTGTATATTTAAAGTTACTGAGGGAGTGAATAAGTTGAGAGCTCACCGAATTAGTAAGCTCACATTTTACTAGACAAGACTATACCATATCATCAAAAGGATTTTTACTTGGTAGCGCGATACTGTTCTTGAATTCAGCGAAAGTTAAACTATCGCTTGTTAATTCAATATTAGCCTCATTAATAAGACCTTCACCAAATTTATAGATTAAATCGAATTGTCCCTTATTGGCATTATCACGATAAACCTGCTGTGCTTGCTCGACAGCAACTAACTTTTGCTGATAAGTTGCCATTGTTTCAGCGTTATAACGTTTTGCCATCATAGCTAAGCTTACCTTTGGCGAAAACACGGTAGCGGTTGCATTATTACCGCCGAAGCCTTTTGAATTAATAAATGCGATGTCCATATCAGGACAATGCCAATGTTCAGTAGCAATGTTTAGGTGTTCGTTATGAACATCTTCAGCAACTTCATCAATGGTGGTAATACCAGGCATAATATTATCGCTGAAAATACCTAATGCCATCGCCATTTGATCGCCACTTGCTGGGCCTAAAGTATGACCAACATACGCTTTAGGTGCGGCAACAGGCCAGTTTTTAATATTAAAGCACTCTGCTACTTTATGATAAATTAACGACTCAGTAACACGATTTTGTGGTGTACTTGAACCATGCGCTAGAATAAAACTACGCTCTTGAAGAGCTTTTTTACCAAGTACTTGTTCTGCTAAAGCGACAGATTTAGCCATGGTAATATAGTTACCTGGGCCTGGCGCGGTAATTGATTTTTTATAACCGTCAGCATTAATGAATACGTCGGCAACAGAGCCAAGTACTTTTGCACCCATTTCTAACGCAAGTGCATCATCCATCAATACAACAAATTGTGCGCCTTCACCCATAGTAAAGCCACAGTTTTTACCAAACGGACGACTAGTTCTACGATGATCAGCAGTATTGGTACCATCAAGTCTCTTTAAGCCTTCTTCATTGGCTAGTGCGCTCATGTTACCAAAGCCTTCAATCATTTCTGGCGTGATTGCTGCTTCACTACTACCAACAATAGCTACACGAGTACGACCCGCCGCCATGTCATGTACTGCTGCTCTTAGGTTATATAAAAAAGTTGCGCAAGCACCAGAGCTAGTAAAAGTTGTACCGACATTACCTGTTACATAAGCATTGATAAAATCGGTCGACATAGTATTTAAGCCTAGTGCTAACTGCTTAGTACTAACACGAGAGCCAGCTAAACGACTTTTAATTAAACCACCAAAACCTTCATCTTGCATTTGACCAGCAATTGAAGCCGAATAAGTACCAACTTCATCAGGACTAATTTTATCTAGAATCGCATCCCATTCTAATCCAGTAGAGCGAATAGCATCGGTAGCCGCAAAAATAGTTGCTTGCAAACCACGTGGTTGGTATCGACTGTTATATAACTTTCCAGGTTCAAATCCTGTTGGAAACTGCCCTGCTGCTTTAATAGGGTTGTCGCGATACGAGTCATGAGTAATAGTTAATTGCTCTGGGATTTTAACAGAAACTCTTTTGTCGCCTAAGTCGGTAACAATCCATGAATTAGGTACTGGCTGAGGTAATTCCTTAGCACGTAATTCAAAGGTAATATTTTTATCGGTAGGGCTGATATTCATTTTTTGATGCCAGTGAGTTGCATCAGGATCAAAATGATTTTTTTCAATTTTACGAATTAATGTTCCCGCAAGAATTTTTTTACCTAACTTAGCTTCTATCTCGGTAGCTAAAATAACATTACCTTTAGCATCAACTAAAGAGTCATCTTGATTGGTGACGAGTTGCATTAAGCTGGCTAGACCAACAAAAGTCTCTTGGCGTGCTTGTGCATTTAATTTGTCGATGACTATACGGCGAAAGCCCTGATGAAACGAGGTACGACCTGAAGCATTAATACCGCCCATGCCAATAATTAAAGGTAAACGTGTCATGTGATAGCCAACTTAAGAATTTGAATAAAAGTAAAATAGTTATATTGCGTTACATAACAACTATTCTAATGAATCTACAAAATAATAATAAGTCTAAATGGCCTTATATTGTGTAATAATGGCCAGAAATAAGCATTATGAAAAAATTATGCCTAACAAGTTAATAAAAAAAGATAGTTTAATAGATAAGCTAACGGTGACCCTACTGATTTATCCTCACGTTCTGGCAACAGGTGTTACCTTACCAGTAGAGATGTTACTTGCTGGTGAAGCTTTTGCGAGACGTTATGACAAATCAGTATTAAAATTAACAACGCAATTTTTGAGTGAATCTGCTGACAGTATAAAATCCCGTGCGGGTATTACTATGATGGCTGATATTACCCTTGAAGCAGTAGCTAGTAGTATGTCTCCTGATATTATTATTGTGCCAAGTTTATGGCGTAACCCACGGCCAGTACTGAAGAGTCACCAAAAACTTATTTCTTGGTTACAAAATTGTTGGCAGCAGGGTAGTACGTTAATAGGTGTTGGTACTGGCGTATGCTTTTTGGCCGAATCGGGTTTGTTAGATAACCACTCAGCGACAACACATTGGCATTATGTTGACCAATTTAAACGAGATTATCCAAAAGTTGATTTAAAACCTGATTTTTTTATTACTCAATCTGAACGTATTTATTGCGCTGCTAGTTTGAATGCATTAGCAGATATTATTGTTCATCTGATAGCCCAGCATTATGGAAAAGCAGCGGCTCAAAATGTAGAGCGAAACTTCTCCCATGAAATCCGTAAGCCATATGAAGAACAACGTTATTTAGAAGGTTCGGGTGATAGGCATGCAGACGAATTAATTGCTGAAATCCAATTTTGGTTACGAACTCATTTAAATACGGAACTTACCCTTACTGATATAGCTAAGCTATTTGGTATGAGCCAGCGTTCGTTTACTCGTCGCTTTAAAGCTGCTACGGGAACTAGAGCAACACAATATTGGCAACAGCTGAGAATAGAAACAGCCAAAGAATTATTATCATCAAGTAACTTAACCATCCAAGAAATCGCGGATCAGGTCGGTTATCAAGATCAAGGACATTTAACTCGGCTATTTAAGCAAAACTTAAATTTAACGCCAAAAGCATATCGGGCTATGGTAAGAAAAAAGTTATTTAGCTAATAAAATTTAAAAAGTAGTCATAAACTTACTCTTTGAATAAAACAAACATCAATTACTTGTCACAAGCTATTAGCTGCGGCAAAATAGCAGTACTAATATCATTATTTGAGAAAAACATGAGCGAACAACTATCAACCGCACTCTCTATAGCCGAAAAAAAAATTAGCCAAATGCTAATCATGCAAGATGCGATGAACAGTCGTGTTAGCGAGACCTGGCGTGATAATGGTTATGAGTGGTATCGTGCAATTTGGGTTGAATGTGCTGAGATGTTAGATCATCACGGGTGGAAGTGGTGGAAACATCAAGAGATTGACATCGCTCAAGTACAATTAGAACTCGTTGATATTTTTCACTTTGGTTTGAGTTTACGTTTAATGTCTGGTGATAGTGCTGACTCCATCGCTAGTGTACTTGCGAAAGAACTACACCAAGGTACAGCAGAAAGTGACTTTAAAATAGCGCTTGAAAACTTAGCATCTGCAGCTGTTACAGGGAAAGCATTTGATGCTAAAGCCCTCGCTGATTGTATGTCGTTAATGAATATGGATTTAGATGAACTATTTAGACAGTATGTTGGCAAAAACACATTAAACTTTTTCCGTCAAGACCATGGTTATAAAGAAGGTAGCTATATTAAAGAATGGCACGGTGAAGAAGATAATGAAGTGTTAGCAAAACTAGTAACTACTTTAGATACAGGTGCGGAAGACTTTCAACAGCAATTATACCAAGCGTTAGAAGAAAAATATCCTGCTTAAATATTTATACTATATATAGCTGAGGTATATAGATGCAGTTTGATGCTGCATCTATATTTTAAATCATCATTACTGATAATCTTAACTCAAATAAAAGTAAATCCCTCCCGCTCCACAAATATCCTGATAATAATGATCATTGGCACATATTCTGCTTAATTCAAGTTAACTAGTACGTTTATTCTCTGAGATAGAGAAAGCGTCAAGAATTTGAATCGCCGGAGAAGTATATGGAACTAATATTATTTACCTTGATCACCTTAGTGGTAATTGTTGCCGTGTTAGCAAGTCGTTTAAACGATAATAGCTTTCCTTTTCCTTTTGATAGTAAGAAGGCAATTTTTACACCAGCAGAAAAAAACTTCCAAAATCTTGTTGAACAGGCATTAGGTGCAAAATACCGTGTGCTAAATCGCGTCAGACTAAGTGATGTAGTAACTATACGTAATGGTGTATCAAGTCGTGCCAGTCAAACTGCTGCAAAAAGTGCTGAAACCAAGTATTTAGACTTTGTCATTTGCGACCGTAGTAGTATGAAGTTACTTGGCGCCATTGATTTAGTTGATACACAGGGACGAGGTTATAAAATTAAGAAAGATTGGTTTGTTAGTGGTAGTTTAGAAGCCGCTTCAATTCCACATCTTCGTATTAAAGTAAAAGCAAATTATACCTTAGAAGAAATTAGGTCTTGTATTCATACTCGTCTGTTAGGTAAGTCAGCGGCTAACTTTGCTCCTCAACCGAAAGTGAAAGGTCGGATCATTCCAGCTCCTATGGTTAGAGCAAGAAACAAGTCAGTTGGCGCATTAACGGCAGCAGCAGCTAGAGCACAAATAGAACAACAAACACCAATAATGCCACAAATTTCAGCAGGGCAACTAGGCGGCATGCCAGCAACATCGTTATCTCATTAGTGACATTATTACTATTTAAAGAAAAATAGAGAATACAAGATAACTTCTAATGTATTAGTAGATAAATAGTAAAAAATAAAAACCTTACATTTATACCTATTCTATTTAAAAGTTTAGGATTCAGCTGGAATTATAAATACCTTTAGGGGATATATTGATTAAAGAGAGTAGGTATTCTATTGTTGAAATCAATAACGCAATATAAACCAGTACGTTGGGGGAAACGGAGTAAACATACTCGTCATTATATTTGTTGATAAGGTAATAACTTTTAACAACAAAATATGTCTTGATTATAATTTGCTTAGGTCACCTGAAATGAGGATGTTCAAGTAGAGTGGGTATGATAATGTCAAATTTTTTACTTTAGTCAGTAGTAGTATGATGTTGAGCCGTAAAAATAACCATCCCTTGAATAAAAAATCATCAAACAAACAATAAAGATGAAAAAAGTACAAACTATTTGAATTTAGCTATTGCAAGGGGCAAAACATTGCACTAGAATTCGCACCACTTAATGTAGTGCCGACTTAGCTCAGTTGGTAGAGCAACTGACTTGTAATCAGTAGGTCGCCAGTTCGATTCCGGCAGTCGGCACCATTAATACTTATCAAAGCATTGCTTTCATAAGGTACCTTGATAAAAGGTATAGGCTTAAAGTGGAGGGGTTCCCGAGTGGCCAAAGGGATCAGACTGTAAATCTGACGGCTCAGCCTTCGGTGGTTCGAATCCACCTCCCTCCACCATATTTCGATTTATATTTATTGTAAAATAAATATAAATCAAAAAAAGATATCAGATAGAAAACGCGGGCGTCGTATAGTGGTAATACCTTAGCCTTCCAAGCTAAAGCTGCGAGTTCGATTCTCGCCGCCCGCTCCAATCTTTGTATATGAATGCTGATATGGCTCAGTTGGTAGAGCGCACCCTTGGTAAGGGTGAGGTCGGCAGTTCGAATCTGCCTATCAGCACCATTCCTAGATTAATCTATCCCTATATCAAACTAAATCTCACACTAAAACAGTAAATTATTACTATACCCAGAGGTATTGAAAAATGGCTAAAGCAAAATTTGAACGTTTAAAACCGCATGTTAATGTTGGTACAATCGGTCACGTAGATCACGGTAAAACAACGTTAACAGCTGCTATCTCTGCGGTATTAACTAAAGTACACGGTGGTGAAGTTAAAGATTTCGCACAAATCGATAATGCTC
>CAJWZC010000013.1 GCA_913049915.1 uncultured Colwellia sp. | reverse complement strand
CAAATGATAACAGGCGCTGTTTTTACTGACTTGTGCAGAATAACTTACAAAAAAACCTTCTTTTATAGTCAAAAAGAATCTAAATAAGTCTAATCTAGTCATTTACAGTCAATGTTGTTGTGGTTAGAATTGTGTCAATTGATAAAAATTATCTGCCAATACGACTTACTTGATATCTAGTCATAATGACGATTATTACCTTTGCTGAAGTGCTAAACAACATATACCCAAACCACCTGAAACTGTATCTTCAAGTGGCTTGGGTATAAAAGGTATGAAATTGAAGATAGCGATACTCATTCATTTTTATTAATCACTCTAGCGTGCTAAGGCATGCCAGCAATTTATATCTAAAATTTAGGAGGTATTATGACAACAATTGCGTTTCCAAAAGAAATATTTACCGGTGAGAAGCGTTGTGCGTTATTGCCAAGCAACGTAAAAGCATACAAACTTTTAGGTGCTGAAGTCATTGTCGAGTCTGGGTTGAGTAGCAAGCTTCATATTGATGACCAACAATATGTTAATGCGGGCGCACAGGTCGTTGGTCAGCGTAAAGACTTGTTTGAACGAGCAGATATTGTACTGTCTATTCACAAACTACCTAAACAAGAACTCCCCTTATTATCTGACAAAATAGTCATCAGTTTTTTAGACCCCTTTAATGATAACGACTACGTGGATGCATTATGTCGATACAAGATCACTAGTTTTAGTATGGAAATGATCCCAAGATCCACGCGATGTCAAAAAATGGATGCTTTAAGCTCACAGGCAAGTTTGGCGGGTTACGTTATGTTGATCAAAGCCATTTCAGAGCTTAACGCGATATTACCTATGATGATGACCGCGGCAGGCACAATTAAACCGGCAAAAGTTTTTGTCATAGGGGCCGGGGTCGCAGGATTACAGGCTATAGCGACCGCTAAGCGACTTGGTGCTGCAGTGACAGCCTTTGATACGCGTGCAATTGTTGCTGAGCAAGTACAGTCTTTAGGCGCAAAATTTCTTGATATCGACTTAGGTGAAACGGGTCAAACTGCTCAGGGATACGCACAAGCGCTAACAGCTGAGCAAATATCTATTCAACAGCAAGCGCAGGCTAAGTGTATTAGTGAGTCAGATATCGTTATAACAACAGCACAACTCTTTGGACGTAAACCCCCGGTCTTAATTAATAGAGAAACCATTAAGCTGATGAAACCAGGCTCAGTCGTTGTTGATATGGCTGCAGAAAGTGGTGGTAATGTTGAAGGCTCGTGTGCGGGTAAAAATGTGGTTATAGATGGTGTAACGGTTATTGGAACAGGTAACTGGTCAAATGGCGTTTCGCTAAATGCCTCTCAAATGTATGCCAATAATTTATTTAATCTGGTCTGTGAATTTTGGCAAAAAGATAACAACAAATTTGTTATTGATTTAGCTGACGATATTCAAACCAATGCAGTTATCACTCATCAAGGTTTTGTGACTAATGAGATGATTAACAAACATCGTGCAATAGCTAATCACGAGATTCAACCCATGGAGAAAGCGTCATGATCGCGATATATCTGGTATTTATTTTAATGTTATCGGTATTTGTTGGTTTTGAATTAATTAGAAAAGTGCCATCAACCTTACATACCCCCTTAATGTCAGGTGCTAATGCAATTTCAGGCATTACGGTTATTGGTGCGTTAAGCATCGCTGGTGGAGAATTTGGTCAATGGTCAACTTTGTTGGGTGCATTGGCTGTGGTATTAGCAAGCATTAATGTTGTCGGCGGCTACTTAGTCACTGATCGCATGTTAGCTATGTTTAAGAAACGATAGGATATAGACAATGAAAGATTTTTCATTACTGATCAATGCTGTATATGTGGTGTCAGCCATATTGTTCATCTTCGGTCTAAAATTATTGAGCCACCCATCAAGTGCACGTAAAGGTAACTTACTCTCTGCGCTGGCGATGTTCGTAGCGGTTGTTGTGACGTTATTGGAGCAAGACATTATTTCCTTCGATGTGATCGTTGCCAGCATAGTGATTGGTTCAGCCATTGGAGTGATAGCGGCAAAAAAAGTAGAAATGACGGCAATGCCAGAGCTTGTTTCCTTGTTTAATGGTATTGGCGGCCTTGCGAGTTTAGCAGTTGCTTATGCCACGATTATTGGCAAAACAGAGTTATCGGTATTAGTATTAATTGTCAGCTTTGTCGCATTACTGATCGGCGCTATTACTTTTTCCGGTAGTGTTATTGCCTGGGCAAAGTTAAGTGAGCGTATGGTTGGTCGCCCCATTGTTTTTAAGGGGCAAGCGATTGTTAACTTTGTATTAATTAGTGCGATTTTTCTTGTTGGCTTCTTAGTTGTAACCCAGCCAGAGCTGTCAACTTGGCATTACCTCGCCATTGGTTTGTCGCTGCTTATGGGCGTAATGTTTGTCTTGCCGATTGGTGGCGCGGATATGCCTGTGGTTATTTCACTACTTAACAGTTACTCGGGTTTAGCAGCCTGTGCCGTTGGCTTTGCCCTTGAAAATAATTTATTGATTGTTGCCGGCGCACTGGTAGGAGCAAGCGGTATTATACTGACTAATATCATGTGTAAAGCGATGAATCGCTCACTAGTGAATGTGTTAACTTCTGGATTTCAACCCGTTGTAACGAGTGAAATGGAAATTGAAGGAGAAATAACACCGTTAACGCCTGATGATGCTTATTATGTACTTGAAGCGGCACAATCAGTGCTTGTTATCCCAGGTTACGGAATGGCCGTTGCGCAAGCACAACATAGCATGAAAGAATTACAACAATTGCTAGAGAATAACGGCGCTGAAGTTTCTTATGCTATTCATCCTGTTGCAGGACGTATGCCAGGGCATATGAACGTATTGTTAGCTGAAGCAGATGTTTCCTACGAACAACTTTTTGAAATGGATGAAGTGAACAAACGTATTGAAAGTTTTGATGTGGCACTGGTTATTGGTGCCAACGATGTTGTTAATCCTGCCGCAAGGGAAATGAAAGGCAGCCCAATTTACGGCATGCCAGTGATTAACGCAGACTTAGTTAAAAATGTTTTTGTATTAAAACGTGGCATGGCGTCTGGTTTTGCTGGTATTGATAATCCATTATTTTTTAAATCTAATTGTCGAATGATATTTGGTGATGCGAAAGATACCTTAGGCCATTTGGTCCGTCAATTTGCGGATTAGTTGTTTTTAATATCAATATATACCCATCACACCTCAAGATGCAGTTTCAGAGCTAACCTAGGAAATCAGGTCAAGGCGCGTTACGCAGATAATGGTTATTCCCTTATCAAGTATCGCAACGCAGGACTGATGATCTAGTTTAGCTCCCTACGGGCAAGGCGATAAAGGGTTATCTACGGCGTTATTGATTTAGACAATAGAATAACTATTCTCTTCAATCAATGCCTTGTACCTGACCCTTTAACGACTTGCTGAAATCTGCATATTGAAGTGTGATGGGTATAGATACTCCGAAACAGTGTTCTATTTCCCTGCGTGTACTGACCGCAGGCCAAAAACTACAGCATTAAAGGCAGTTTTCCATCTTGATTAACTACCCAAACGGCTAATACATAACCGAATGATTGCCTTTGAGTTGTTGTGATTGTTGTTGGATGGTATTGTATTTGAAACATTGGCTAATGTCAGCCAGATATAATGATAACGATGTAAGTAATGACTCATGACAATTGATATAAAAATAAATACTTTGGTGATAGATATTGGCAAAACCCATGTGAAACTACATGTTTTAGATGGTGCTTTTGCTTCTGTATTTTCAAAACAAATGAAAAATGTTGTTGAACTAAAAGGTGGTTATCCAAGTATTAATGTTACCGCTATTTGGCAGTGGTTGGTTGACGGCATTAAGGACGTTACTAAAAACTATACGATTAGTGCGATAAGTATTACTACTCATGGGGCTACGGCGGCATTAATAAATAGCAATGCCGATAATAGTGACGGGCTTGTTTTACCAATATTGGATTATGAATATCAAGACATAACTGTCGCTACTGCTGAGTACGTCGATATTCGTCCGAAGTTTAGTGAAACCTACTCTCCTGATTTACCAGGTGGTTTAAACATCGGGCGTCAGCTCTATTGGCTCAAAAAAGAATTCCCTGAACAGTTTTCAAGTGCTACTGATATTTTAATGTATCCGCAATATTGGGTGTGGCGCTTTACCGGGCAACGACATGCTGAAATAACCTCTTTGGGTTGTCATACCGATTTATGGTCATTAAAAGCAGATGATTATTCATCTTTAGTTGATACCTTAGATTGTCGAAATTTATTACCGCCAATAATGCCCGCTTGGTTTGATTGTGGTGACATTTTACCTGAGTTAAGAGAAGAGCTTGGCTTGAATGCTGACTGCCGAGTTTTCAATGGTATTCATGATAGTAATGCCAGCTTTTTACGTTATCGCATGACACAAGGAGAGGCGCCATTCACCGTTATCTCTACCGGCACTTGGACGATTTTAATGGCAACACAAGTACCATTAGAAAATTTAGATGCTAACAAAGATATGCTGGCCAATATTGACGTAACAGGCCGCCCCATTGCTTGTGCACGCTTTATGGGCGGTCGAGAATTTGAAGCGGTATGTGAGCAAGCAGGCTCTTGGCTGGGTGAGCAATTCGATGAAAATGATTTACAAAAAATTATAGAAAAACAAGTTTTTGCTTTACCTGATTTTAGTGACGGTAGCGGCCCTTTTGGCGGTAGATATTGTGAATTTATTGGCGGTATTAATCAAGTTAGCGGCATTGCACTGGCGACACTTTATTGTGCTTTAATGATCGACTACCAATTGGACATGTTAGGCGCTAAAGGAAAAATATTTATTGAAGGTGCTTTTCTTAAAAATCCAGTTCTGTGTGCGGTATTGAACCAATTAAGAGAAAAGCAGGAAGTCCTGTTATCCAAAGATGCTACCGGGACTGTTCAAGGAGCGGGTTATTTAACTACTTGGGGTGATGTTGAATGTAGTATCGACGTTGGCCAAGCGAATAAAACCAGCTTAACCGCGTTATCAAACTACAAAGAGCAATGGCTAGAATACGCCTTAGCGATGTAAATGAAACAAACGTTGATAAAAGTTAATTGGAAAATGAGCGGCAGTATAGACTCAAGCGACTTCAAACTGCCAGAACAAGCACTTTGAAGTCGCTTGAATATAGTAGCTAATAGTAAGCTATAAACCTTTCCAGTTTGATTAGAGCATTACCGTTGGTGGCCTTTCTTTAATGCCTGACTCATTTGAAACTATTTTCAAGTTAAAAGTGACGATTTAACAATGTCTTATCTTAAATACTCGCTGTATATTTCTATATGAAAAATTCATGTTATGCATTGTTTAGTCTGCTTGTGATTGGTTTTGATTAAAAGTGATTGACTATTGTTTTTTAGCATGCGATATTAGTTTTAAGTTAGTAACGGGCAAGGTCTTTTGTATTATTCGAATGGCAGATAGCGTGTCACGAATATTAAGCATATATATGCTAGGAACATTATGAAATATAATAAAGCAGAATTTAAGCACGTAAATTATCTTTGGGATGATGAAGTAGCAAAGCCTTTAACAGGGGTCGATAGCTTAGTTTATCGCTCGAATGTATTAGGCGCGGATCAACGCATTACCAATACCGGTGGTGGTAATACTTCCGCTAAAATCATGGAAACCGATCCGCTTACTGGCGAACAAGTTGAAGTTTTATGGGTAAAAGGCTCTGGTGGCGATTTACGTACCGCTACAAAAGAAAACTTTTCTTCTTTATATCAAGAAAAATTGGACGCGCTAGACGATACCTACCAGAAATTTGACGATAAAGGCCCTAAGTCAGCCGGCGAAGATGCCATGATCCCGATGTATAAGCATTGTAATTTCTGTTTAAATCCGCGTGCTTCTTCAATCGATACCCCATTACATTCAATGATTGCTGAAAAGCATGTTGATCATCTTCACCCTAATGCGGTTATTGCGGTTGCATCTTGTAAAGATCAGAAGTCTCTTACTGAGGTCATTTGGGGCGGTAAAATGGCTTACGTGCCTTGGATGAGACCTGGTTGGGAAGCGGCGTTATTATGTGAAAAAATTTATGCCAATAGTGCTGACATTAGCGGTATTTTAATGGGCCAGCATGGTCACACTAACTGGGCCAGTGAAAGTAAAAGCTGTTATGAAACCTCACTTTGGGTCATTGAAACAGCAGCACGTTATATCGAAGAGCATGACAAAGGTGCTAATACCTTTGGTGGTGCTAAAGTAGACAGCCTATCGGATGAAGATCGCAGTGCATTATTAACCAAATTCTTACCGGTAGCACGTGGTGTTTTATCTAATAAAGTCAAATTTATTGCCACGGTGCAATCGGATGAAAATGCCTTACGTTTTGTCAACAGTGTTGATGCACCACGTTTAGCTAAATTAGGTACTTCATGCCCGGATCACTTTTTACGTACTAAAATCCAACCGTTATACGTTGATTACAATCCAGAGCAAGACGATTTTGATAGCTTAGTTGAAAAGTTAAATGCCGGTATTGAACAATACCGTGTTGAGTATGCACAATACTACAACAACTGTAAGCGTGATGATTCACCAGCAATGCGTGACCCAAGCCCCACAGTTTTTCTTATTCCAGGTGTGGGTATTATCGGTTGGGGTAAAAACAAGAGTGAATCTCGTGTTACGACTGAATTTTATAACTGTGCCATTGAAGTGATGCGCGGCGCAGAAGCTATCAGTGAATACCAAGCCTTACCTCAACAAGAAGCCTTCGATATTGAATATTGGGCATTAGAAGAAGCTAAGTTACAGCGTATGCCTGCAGAGGCACCTTTAGCACGTAACGTTGTTGTCGTTGTTGGTGCCGGTGACGGTATTGGTAAAGAAACAGCATTTCGCGTAGCGAAAGAAGGGGCTCACGTGGTATGTGCTGATTTACGTTTTGAAGCAGCACAAAAAACAGCTGACGAATTAACGGCTATTTACGGACAAGGTATCGGCGTTGCAGGAACGGGTATTTCAGGTTGTGGGCCAGCTATTCCACTAGAAGTCGACATTACTGGCCGTGAAAGTGTTCAAAAAATGTTTGAGCAAGTAACCATGGCCTATGGCGGTATCGATAACGTGATTGTTACCGCAGGTGTATTCTTAGCACCTGGTCAAGCATGTATGAGTGATGACCAAATGTTTGATGTTAGCTTTGCGGTTAATGTTAAAGGGGGTTATATCGTTGCCACGCAAGCAAATGAAATTTGGCAAGCACAAGGCTTGAAAGGCTCGTTAGTATTAACAACCAGTGTTAATGCCGCTGTTGCTAAAAAAGGCTCATTAGCTTATGACACCTCAAAAGCCGCTGCCAATCACTTAGTCCGTGAGTTAGCGGTTGAATTATCCCCTTTAGTTAATGTAAACGGTTTAGCTCCAGCTACTGTGGTTAAAGGTAGTACCATGTTCCCACGTGACCGTGTGATTGCATCGTTAACTAAGTATGATGTTGAATTTACGACAGCAAATTCAGATGACGAATTACGTGACAAATTAGCGATGTTCTACGCACAGCGTACGTTAACAAAATCGCCAATTACGCCGGCGGATCAAGCAGAAGCTGCTTATTTATTGATTTCTGGCCAATTAAGTAAAACCACCGGTCAAATTATTAGTGTTGATGGTGGCTTACACGAAGCCTTTTTACGCTAAGCCCTGATAATTATTTGAATAGGATTAAGAAAATGACACAACGTATTGATAAAGCGCTAATTTGCGATGAAAATGCAAAGTTAGAGAGCTACTTAAAAGAAGATTATCAAGCCCTTGGTAATCAACTAGCCCGTCAAGGTATTAATATTGATGACATCACGGCTAAAGCGGAAGAATTTCAAATTGCTGTTCCATCATGGGGCACAGGCACTGGCGGAACCCGTTTCGCACGTTTTCCAGGTGAAGGCGAACCACGCAACATTTGGGAAAAAATTGAAGATTGTTCAGTGATCAACGATTTATCTCAGTGTACTGAACGTGTATCTCCACATTTTCCTTGGGATAAAGTGGATGATTTTTCTGAATTAAAGCAAACGTCTGACAGCTTAAACTTGAAATGGGATTCGATTAACTCGAATACCTTCCAAGACCAACCTGACCAAAAGCATAGCTTTAAGTACGGTAGCTTAGCGAATACTAGTGCAGAAGCACGTGACTTAGCGATTCAACACAACCTTGATTGTATTGGATATGGTAAAGCGTTAGATTCTAAAACATTAACCGTTTGGGTTGGCGATGGTTCTAATCACCCAGGTCAACAACATTTCCAAAGTGCCTTTGAACGTTACTTAGAAAGCATGAAATCAATCTACGCTGGCTTGCCTGCTGATTGGGAATTGCACATTGAACATAAAATGTTTGAACCAGCATTCTACTCAACGATTATACAAGACTGGGGCAGCAACATCTTAGCGGCTAAAGAATTAGGTCCACAAGCGAAATCATTAGTGGATTTAGGTCACCATGCACCAAACGTAAACATCGAAATGATCGTTTCTCGTTTGATCCAATTTAAGAAACTAGGTGGTTTCCACTTTAACGATTCTAAATACGGTGATGATGATTTAGATAGCGGTAGCTTACACCCGTATCAACAGTTTTTGATTTTCAATGAATTAGTTGATGCCGAATATCGTGGTCAAGAAGGTTTTAATCCTAACTACATGTTAGATCAATCACACAACGTCACTGACCCCATTGAAAGTTTAATGAATTCAGCAGCAAGCGTACAGCGTTCATACATTGCCGCATTATTGGTTAATCGTCCTCAATTAACTGAGTATCAAACCAATAATGATGCACTTATGTGTAGTAATACGCTTAAAAATGCTTTTAATACTGATATCTCGCCTATTTTAGCCATGGCGCGTTTCCGTAAAGGCGGCGCTATTGACCCAATTGCCACTTATCGCAAAGCAAACTATCGTAGCATTGTAGGTAAATTAAGACCTTCTAGTGGTGGTAATGGCTCAGGCATCGTTTAAAAAATAACTAAATAAAAATACTAGTCTATGTAGCTCATTCAGGGGATATACCTAAAGAAGAGCCAATCGTCATTCCGGTTGTGTTTTAGGCCGGAATCTACAGTTTTTTAACAAAGATCCCCGACTAAGACATCACGGGGATGACGTGCATGGAAGCACTAAATCCGCGAAGGCAGGACGCCTAAGTGCGGTGAAGTTTTTAACTGTACCTTTGTAAACTGCACAGCCATGTAAAAATATAATAACGATAAAATTAACGTCTATTTTCTTGTTGAAGTTAATGAATAAGAAAATAGACTTTTTGGGGAAAGAATATGTCAACTGCTGCAGAGTTTGAAACCGAGCCGGTATCAGCTGATAAATTACAATCTGGCAAAACCTTTGCCGCTAGCTATGCTGGTGAGCATGTCGCGGGCACCGAATTTGTTATTGGTGCCTTATTTGTCGCTTGGGGTGTTGGTACCAGCGATATTCTTTGGGGACTATTGTTAGGTAACCTTTTAGCGGTACTAACATGGGCTTTAGTGACAGCGCCCATTGCCACCGATACCCGTTTAACCTTATACGCCTACCTTGAAAAAATAGCCGGCCCAGGCACAATAAAACTCTACAGTGTTATTAATGGGGTTTTATTTTGTATCTTGGCGGGAGCCATGATCACGGTATCTGCCTCGGCAGTGAAAATACTCTTTGGCATCGCGCCGCAAACCACTTGGTATCCTACCGAGCCCGCTTTTGTTTTGGTTGCCTTAGGTGTCGGTGCTGTTGTCGTTTATATTGCGATGAAGGGCTTTAATAAATTAGCGGCCTTTGCTGAAATTTGTGCCCCATGGATGATATTAATGTTTATTGTTGGTGCTTTGGTACTAATGCCGACACTTGTTAATGCAACAACTAGTGTCGCGAGCATTTCAAGCTTTGATGACTTTCTAACCGTAGCTGATCAATATATTTGGGTTGATACCGGTGGTGATATCGGTTTTTGGCACGTAGCTGCTTTTGCTTGGATTTGTAATTTAGCCATGCACGGTAGTATGGGCGATATGACTATTTTCCGCTTCGCAAAAAGTTCGAAATATGGTTATTACTCTGCGTTAGGTATGTTTATTGGACATTATGTAGCGTGGATCTGTGCCGGAATTATGGGCGCAGCAGCGGCGTTATTGTTAAAAGCGTCAATTACGGAACTAGATGCCGGTGTTGTTGCATTTCAAGCGCTAGGTAGCACAGGTATTCTTGCGGTAATTATCGCTGGTTGGACAACATCTAACCCAACTATTTATCGGGCTGGACTGGCCTTTCAATCATTAAATTATAAATGGGATAGAACTAAAGTAACTATGGTGGTTGGCATTATCACCACTATTATTGCCTGTTTCCCTTTTGTCTTTACACAATTACTTAGTTTTCTTGGCATTATGGGCTTAATGATGGTGCCGGTAGGGGCCATTATCGTCACTGAACATTGGTTATTCCCAAAACTAGGATTTACCCGTTATTGGTCAAAGTATAAAGGTAATAACACCAATATGGCTGCCATGGTTACTTGGTTATTATCACTAGGCATCAGTTATTATTTAGTGGTTGCCGATGTATTGCACATGTTTTTTATTTTAGTACCTATTTGGCTATTCGCTACGGTTGTTCATAGTGGTTTGGCCTCAATTATGGGGGCAAAAGAAACGTACCCAGAAGCAGCCATTGCAGAGCAAGCTGAGTTAGCGCGTAAAGAGGCTGAAGTTGCTTATTTAAGCTCTCCTGTATGTTCAGTACAAACTGCGAGTAATGATATGCCTGCTTTAGCTAAGGTAGCTAAGTACATTTCTTGGGCTGCTTTAGCTGGCTGTGCTTATATGGGAGTAATGTCTTATATAACTCAAGATATTGAAACTATTCGTATCTGGTTAATGGCACCAACACTTATTTACTTTTTCACTGCTACTTATGTTTACCTAGCGCAAAATAGCCATGAAGAAGTTTCTGTTGAACTAACTACCAACAACGCAGCATAACCAAAAGAGAACCAGTATGATTATTTCTGCTCCAACAGATTACCGAAATGCAGCTAAAAAGAAGCTGCCTCCATTTTTATTTCACTATATCGATGGTGGTTCTTATAGTGAACGTACACTGGCACGTAATGTTGAGGATTTAGCTGGCATTGGGTTAAGACAGCGTGTATTAAATGATATGTCTGAGCTGGATTTATCTACCGATATTTTCGGTGAAAAGCTTTCTCTTCCTATTGTATTATCTCCTGTTGGGCTTACAGGTATGTATGCTCGACGAGGTGAAGTTCAAGCAGCTAAAGCCGCTGAAAATAAAGGTATTCCTTTTACCTTGTCGACTGTTTCTGTATGCCCTATTGAAGAAGTAGCACCTGCAATTAAACGGCCTATGTGGTTTCAGCTATATGTACTTAAAGACCGTGGCTTTATGAAAAACGTTTTAGAACGTGCTAAGGCTGCAGGGGTTAAAACACTCGTATTTACTGTTGATATGCCAGTACCAGGTGCCCGATATCGCGACATGCATTCGGGCATGAGTGGTCCTTTTGCTGCTTCCAAGAGAATTTTACAGGCTACGCTTCATCCTCATTGGGCAATTAATGTTGGATTATTGGGCAAACCGCATGACTTAGGTAATGTCTCGGCTTATAGAGGCGAGCAAACTAATTTAGAAGACTATATTGGTTGGCTAGGTGATAACTTTGACCCTTCTATTTCTTGGAAAGATTTGGAATGGATCCGGGACTTTTGGGATGGTCCTATGATAATTAAAGGTATTCTTGATGTTGAAGATGCTAAGGATGCCGTTAAATTTGGCGCCGATGGTATAGTTGTCTCCAATCACGGTGGCCGTCAATTAGACGGCGTATTGTCTTCAGCTAAGGCTTTACCTGCTATTGCAGATGCAGTGAAAAGTGACCTGAAAATTTTTGTCGATTCAGGTATTCGCTCCGGACTTGATGTTGTACGTATGCTTGCGTTGGGCGCAGATTGTGCAATGTTAGGACGCTCTTATATTTATGCATTAGCAGCGCAAGGGCAGCATGGTGTTGAAAACTTGCTTGATCTATATGAAAAAGAAATGCGTGTCGCCATGACGCTAACGGGTGCAAGATGTATTAATGATTTAAATAAAAACTCGTTGAGCGGATCTCTTTAATAAAGCGCTACGATTCTCATCGAAAATTACTCGCCAAATTCGATGCTTTAACCTCAATGAAAATCGCCAAAACTTGCGGTTAATACATTGTCTGAACTCGTTGTATTACTTTTCTTAAATATTATCCGCTGTATGGTAAATTAATGACAAATTTAACTAATATAGTACCGCCTGGTGTAGTGAGTGGTGAGCACTTAACTACATTATATCGGGTTGCCCGTGAGCAAGGTTTTGCTTTTCCAGCAGTCAATGTTGTTAGCACTAATTCTATTAACGCAGCCCTTGAAGCGGCTTATCAATGTAAATCACCGATTATTATTCAATTGTCGCACAGTGGCGCAGCATTTTTTATAGGTAAGGGCGCACCATTAAAAGGTCATCAAGCATCAATTGTTGGTGCTATCGCTGCGGCGCATTATATTCATGCAGTTGCAAAACATTATGGCATACCTGTTGTTCTTCATACCGATCATGCCGCTAGAAAACTATTACCTTGGATTGACGGCTTATTAGAAGCAGGGGAAGCGTATTATAAATTACACGGTAAGCCTTTATTTAGCTCGCATATGTTGGATTTATCAGAAGAAAGCTTAACTGATAATATTGAGATTTGTCAGCAGTATTTCTCTCGATTGTCAAAACTGGCTATGGGGTTAGAGATTGAGCTTGGTTGTACCGGTGGAGAAGAAGATGGCGTTGATAATACTGACCTTGATGCATCATTACTTTACACACAGCCAGAAGATGTTGCTTATGCTTACGAACAATTGAGTAAGGTAAGTGACTCATTCACCATTGCCGCTTCATTTGGTAATGTGCATGGTGTCTATAAACCGGGTAACGTTAAATTAACGCCCAAGATTTTGAAAGACTCACAAGCGTTTGTGAGTGAAAAATATGGTTTATTGCCTAATTCATTAAACTTTGTTTTTCACGGTGGCTCTGGTTCATATCCTTCTGAAATTAGTGAATCGATCAGTTATGGTGTGATTAAGATGAACATTGACACTGATACGCAGTGGGCAAGTTGGCAAGGTGTTGCTGATTATTATCGTGCTAATACAGATTATCTTCAAAGCCAAATTGGTAATCCTACCGGTGAAGATGTACCTAACAAAAAGTATTATGATCCGCGTGTATGGCTACGTAAAGTAGAACAGTCGATGGCCGAACGTTTAGCTCTTTCATTTAAAGAGCTTAATTGCCTTGAAAGATATAAGGATTAATGATGAAACGCTTAATTCCCTGTTTAGAGCAAGAACGTATATTAGCTATTGAACCATCTCATATTCATCAACTTGTTGCCGTGATTTTTGTATAAAATGCTTTGATTAATGTTATTTGGCTTATTGCTTAAAATGAACTAAATCTTGATGGTATCAAAATGATCATTAGGTGTTTTTTACAGTCTCATTTGTCGGAGAAGTCAAAGCTTCGCACTAATCAGCGATAATCACTTCAATGCCTTGTGCTTCAAACTCTTGTACTAATTTAGGATCAGCGTCAACGTCAGTAATTAATATATCTACTTCAGATAAAGGGACAAATAGAAAACTACTAGTAATGCCTAACTTTGTGCTATCTGCCATGATAATAAGTTTTTCTGCTTGTTTCTTTAGCTTATGCTCTGCTCGTACCAATAAAGTGTCAGACTCCATTACACCCATTTTACTGATACCTGGGGTACCCATAAACATTTTAGTACAGTGATAATTTGGAATGCTGTCATTATCGAAGGCACTTAAAATAATACCTTGAGAACGATATATTTCGCCGCCTGGTAGCGTAACTTGATTATTACTGGTTTCCCAAAGAGATTGAGCAAGTACAATAGAATTGGTTAAAATATTTAATTGTCTATCCATTAAATATTCACCCATCATGTAAGTAGAACTACCACCATTAATAATAATAGATTCATTATCTTCACATAGTTCAACTGCTTTTTTAGCGATGAGCTGCTTTTTATCTAAATTTATCTCTTTATCAACTAAAAAGAAAGAACTGCTTATTTGAGCTCTTACACCTCTTGTCGCTGCCTTATCATTAACTTCTGCGCCACCTCGAATTTTTTTAAGTAATCCGAGTTTAGACATTTTATTTAAATCTCGACGAATAGTAGCCTCAGATGAATTCAGCTTAGTGCAAAAAGTACGCACACTCGCGAATTGTTCTTCTTCTAATAAATCAATAATTAACTGTTGACGTTGTTTTTCCAACATAGGGCTAGAACCTGTTCCGTAGTTTTTATTAGCCTGCATAGGATGCCTTTGGATTGTTATAATTTCAATAAATTTAATAGCTCAATTGATATTATAATTGAAAAAAGCACTAAAATAAACAAAAAAGACTTAAAAAGAGTGATTGTGACTATTTATGATTATATTTGTTTGCTATGAAGCTGGTTTTATGAGCTTACTTAAAATTAAATCCACTTTTAGAGCTTGCTGTAAAGCTATGTAATAAAACAATCACCTCTCAATAGTTGTAGTGCAAGTTAGTTGTTTTTTGTTTGTTTGATGTTGTAAATATTTAAATTGTGAATATTAGGTTTCAAGGCGCTGTGGGGGCGAAAGCGAGATAGAGTATTTGAAATAAATACAATAAACTTAGCTTAACGACTAGATGACGATTTTTAATGTTTTATGTTTCTATTCCTTCTGAAATTGATTGTGCATCCTCAATCTCAACGCCTAGGTATTCAATCGTACTCTGAAGTTTTGAATGGCCAAGGAGTAGTTGTATAGCTCTTAAGTTCTTTGTTTTGGCGTATATTAGTGATGCCTTAGTACGCCTAAGTGAATGTGTACCATATTGAGTTATGTCTAAGCTTAGTTTCGACACCCAATTTTTAACTATATTGGCATAGTAGTGATAGCAAATATGGTGACCAGGTTTCCTTGGGCTAGGAAATAAAAAATCAGACGAAGATAGTTCATTTATACAAATCCATTGACTCAAACACTGTTGTGTCTTGGGTGTTATTTCAAATTGAACTTCTTTGAGAGTCTTTTGCTGTTCTATCATTGCACGTGATTGAACAAGCGATGCTGATGATATTCGCGAACTCTTAAACTTATTAAATCACAAGCTCTAAGCTTGCTATCAATGGCTAAATTAAATAAAGCTAAATGCTCAAGTTTATTTTCGATTTCTAACCGTATTCGAATTCGCCAAATTTCTTCGAGCTTAAATGCTTTCTTTTGGCCTACACGTTTACCTTTATTCCAAGTGGTCATAGCTAATCCTTACTATAAATGTTGAACTAAAAGTTAAAGTTAAAGCTAAAGGTGTATGTTTAATCTACTAGGTTAGAGGGTGTCTCTTTATATATTTCATGCATCAAAATAAAGTCACGAACTTAATTACTGTGACACTAATATTTTAGGTAGGATAAATCGACTTAGTCACAAACTTAATTACGTTTATTTAACTGTAAGTGATTGAATTTACTAGTACCATAGTCACGAACTTAATTCCTGACTGACATTGGTGTCAGTGACAACAAGTAATTAAAATTGTGACTGGATTGCTAACACAGCTATTTAATAAAGCGAGCTATGCAGAAGTGTATATCTCGCTTTTTTCATTAGTGCCACTTTCGAATAATGATTGAAACTTTAATTGGGCTTATAATTATAATTAGTCAAAGGCGAGCTGTTTAGCTCGCCTTATTTTTATCTGATATTTGGTTGTATTTTATAAAAGTTAGTTTAGATATGATGAAAACCTATTTGTAATTAGTTGATTGTCAACTTCACATAGAACAAAATAGGCTGATTGCCATAAGGTAATAAACTTATGAAGTAACAGGGATAATTTTTTTGAGCGGACAAGATGGTAACAGAGGGTATTTAATTCAATCAATTATTGCATTGCTAGAGTCCCTCAATAAAACTGATTGGGACGAAGTGACAATTGAACCAGATCACATTTCTGATAAGGTTGATGTAGCATGGATTGGTAAAGCTGGAACTGTTTTGAAACGAAGACAAGCTTTAATATTTCAGCCTTTTTAGCAACATTGGTTTTGATTGCTTTCTATACCGTGTGGTGGTAATTAAAATATAAATAAATTATGGACATGGATGTTGATCATATTAATCTGTTAGGCTTATATTTTTTATAGTAATTATTTTAGCGTTTTTAATAAATTCAAGGTCTAAACATGTTATTAAGTAAAAACATTGCAATGACGTTAGTATTCACAATCATTACATTATTAAGTGGTTGCGGTAGTCAATCTGATACTAATGAGCAGGAAGGCATTAGTTCAATTGAAAGTACTCCCCGTAATAGTGATAACTATATTTTAGGTGCAGATGTATCGAGTTTAAAAGAGTTTATTGATAATGGCGCTATTTTTATAGACACTGATGGTAATGAAAAGCCTTTATTGACGATATTAAAAAACCATGGTTTTAATTATATTCGCTTGCGAACTTTTGTCGAGCCTAGTGTAGATTATGGTTATGCATCCGGTATCGGCCAGTGGTGTGATGCTAAAAGCGAAGCTTATAATGACAAAGAGCATATAATTGAGATGGCCAAACAAGTAAAATCGGCAGGCATGAAGTTATTACTCGACTTTCATTATAGCGATACTTGGGCCGATCCAAATAAACAAGTGATACCTGATTCATGGCGAAATATAAATACAATTGATGATTTAGCTGCCAAAGTTAAAACTTATACGGTTGAAGTGTTAACAGAGATGAAATCTGCAGGTGTGGAACCCGATATGGTGCAAATTGGCAATGAAATCACCCCTGGAATGCTAATTCATATACCGACTGAGAAAACTGATTGTTTTGGAAATAACTCAATTATAAATGAAGTAATCAATGGTAGTGTAGCGAGCTGGAATAACCTTTCTATTTTACTTAAAGCTGGTATTGAAGGAGTAAAGCAGGTAAATGAAAATGCACTTATTATGCTTCATATTGAAAATACAGCAGACAGGAATGGTTTAGTCGATTGGGTTAATAAAACTCAGGAATATGATGTAAAATTTGATGTGTTAGGTTTGTCGGCTTACGAAAAATGGCAAGGACCGTCATCGCAATGGAAAGGAACGTTAGATTTATTGGCTGACACCTATCCTAAGCTGAATTTTAGTTTTGTTGAGTATAACCCCCAACCCCGGCTATTAAATAATATTATGTATGATTTACCTGACAATAGAGGATTAGGCACTTTTTTTTGGGAGCCAGTTCTTTCAGGGGAATGGGGGCAGTCAATGTTCACTAAAAATGGTAATGTTTATACCGCCAAACCTGATAACTTTTTGATATATGACAGTATTGTTAAAGATTATGGATTGTAATAAAGTGATAACTATTCAATAAAGGTAGGACGGTTAGATAATTGTAATGCGGCTTAACTTTAACACGGCCTCATGTTTTTAGTCTTTTGGTGGAATATTTGGAAAATTATAAAAATTTAATAAAGTCACTTTAAAACCCAAAATGGCACTTGGTATTGGCTTTTTTTCTTTATTTTTTGCTAATCAAACTGTACCTATTTTAGCTATTCCATTTTATCAAATGATTTTAGGGGGTGATCCTTTTTTACTTGGAGTTGCACTCACTATTCCTATTATTAGTGCAATACTCAGTCCTTGGGTGGGCCATTTATCGGATAATTTTAAGAGTAAATATGGACGTAGACGTCCTTTTATCTTATTACTTGTTAATATCTTGTGAAATTAATGAGTTCTTTTAATTGGTAAAATTATCTATTACTGCTTGTGCAGCCTCGAGTCTTTGATCACTACCTGACATATTGAGGCCTTCTGCATAAATAAAGGAAATATCATCTATACCAATAAATGAGAAAAAATCTTTTAAGAATTGAGTTTGCGTATCTTTTTCTAATCCGGCATAAATACCACCGCGTGCTGCTACTACAATAACTTTTTTGTCCTCAAGTAAGCCAATAGGCCCATTTTCTGTGTAGCTAAATGTTATTCCTGCTCTTGCGACTCTATCTACCCAAGCTTTAAAGGTAGAAGGAACGCCAAAGTTATACATAGGCATACCAATAACGATCGTATCACTGGTGTGTAATTCTTCGATTAGCGTATCAGACACATTCGCCAGTTTTTCTTCTTTGTCACTGCGTTCATTTGGTTGTGTCATCCAAGCTGACATTTCTGCTTGGCTTAAATGCGGTAGGCTCTGTTTTGCTAAATCACGCTCTATAATAGTTATATTAGAAGTTGAAGCTAGATTTGAAACCAGCTGTTGAGCCAGTTTGTTTGATTGACCTTGTTCACCATTTAATGATGATTTAATAAATAATATGTTGTTCATAACTAACCTCGAAAAATATAAGTATTGAGTATTAAAACTCATGGTGGAGTATTAAAACTCATGGTGGAGTATTAAATAAACCTTAATAAATAAAAATTAGTAAAATAAGCATCAATCGTTCTGATAATTAGAATGGTGGCTGTTTTAGTTATACATTGCGAACTTTTATTCTTCAAAATAGAACGGTTAGTTATTTTTTTACCAATATAGTTTTTTTTGAAAAATGTTATTGTTAAATTAGATTTATTATAATGAAATTTCTCATTAGGTAATTTTATGATTATTAAAATAATAGAGAGTTTAATATGGCGAAAGTTCTAAAAGCAATTAAGCATGACCTTGGTGGACTAAATGTAAGACGCGTATTACCACATCAAGAGAAGCGTATGGTAGGGCCTTTTATTTTCTTTGACCAAATGGGGCCAAATGAATTTCCAGCAGGGCAAGGGATTAATGTTAGACCTCACCCTCATATCGGTTTGTCAACATTAACGTACCTATTTGAAGGCAGCATATTACATCGAGATTCGCTTGGAAATAACCTTGAAATACACCCTGGTGATGTTAATTGGATGACCGCAGGTAAAGGTATTACCCACTCAGAGCGTGAGACATTTGAGGTTAGAGCAAATCCCCACGTAATAAGTGGTCTCCAATGTTGGATTGCCTTACCTGAACATATGGCAGAACTTGAGCCTTCTTTTACTCATGTTAAAAAAAATGAACTACCTCACAGTATATATGAAGGTGTCATGATGCGATTAGTTGTAGGTGAAGCATATGGGTTAAGTTCGCCTGTTAAAAGTTATTCACCTCTGTTCTATATTGATGTGGCTGCCAATAAAGGTAGTAAAATTACCAAACCATATCCAACCCAAGAAACAGCAATCTTTCCTATCAGTGGCAAAGTGGAAGTAAATGGTATTACCTATAGCGCAGGTGAATTTGTATTGTTAGACGAAGCTGATAGTGAAGTTACTATGGTTGAGTGCGGTCGGTTTATCATGCTTGGTGGTGAGAAGTTTGAACAAGTACCCCATGTACATTGGAACTTTGTCTCATTTAGTAAGCAAAGAATTGAACAAGCTAAAGACGATTGGAAGAACGGTCGTTTTCCTAGCATTCCAGGGGATGATAAAGAGTTTATTCCACTTTGATTTTTTAGACGCTTACCATTTAAAATTTAACACCCACAGTATCAAAAAAAAGAGAGAAATATGTTAGAAATGGCAGTTATCTATTTGGCCGCGGCAATTGTTGCAGTGCCAATAGCAAAACGCTTGGGCCTAGGCTCAGTGCTCGGTTATTTAATTGCGGGGATACTGATAGGCCCTTTTGTATTTGAACTTGTGGGTGACCAAACTGATGTCATGCATTTTGCAGAATTTGGTGTGGTGATGATGTTGTTTTTGGTTGGCTTAGAGCTGCAACCTTCTCGGTTATGGAAATTAAGGAATTCAATAGTCGGTTTAGGCGGCTTGCAAGTATTACTGACAAGTTCGTTATTTTTTATTATCTGCTATTTTGTACTTAGTTTACGGTGGGAAACGGCTCTGGCAATTGGATTAATGCTTGCCTTGTCGTCAACCGCTATTGTACTGCAAACCTTAACTGAAAAAGGTTGGATAAAACAGGAGGCCGGACAAAGTGCCTTTTCTGTATTGTTGTTTCAAGACATTGCGGTTATTCCCATTTTGGCTTTATTACCTTTACTTGCCTTTAATGAGATAACCAGTCTTTCTTCAAGCCATAGTAATTTAATTGAACACTATCCAGTTTATTTACAAGTAGCGATATCTATAGCAACTATTGCTATAATTATTTTGGCAGGAAAATACATTTCTGCACCATTATTTCGTTATATTGCAGAAACGCGTTTACGCGAGTTATTTACATTATTCGCTCTTTTTTTAGTGATCGTTATTGCTGTTATTATGCAAAAAATCGGTCTGTCACCTGCGTTAGGTACATTTTTGGCAGGTGTGGTTTTAGCTGAAAGTGAATTCAGACATGAGCTAGAAGTTGATATTGAACCGTTCAAAGGTTTACTGCTGGGGCTATTTTTTATTACCGTTGGCGCATCAATAGATTTTCCATTATTGATAGCGCAATTTAATCATGTAATAGTGTTTGTATTGGGGTTAATTATTACAAAAGCCTTAGTTTTATATATTCTTGCTAAATTATTTAAAATTAAAAGCAAACAAAAACTGTTGTTTACATTCGCGTTAGCCCAAGGTGGCGAGTTCGCCTTTGTATTGTTATCACTTACTAGCTCGCTTCAGATACTAACGGTTGAACAAACCAAAATTACTACCTTAGTGGTCGCTATATCAATGCTTATGGCACCTTTGTTATTAATGGTTTATGAAAAAGTCATTGATCGTGAAAATAATATCCAGCAAGTATTCGATGAACCAGAACAAATAGAGCCAACTAAAAATGTTATTATTGCTGGCTATGGCCGTTTCGGTCAAATTGTTGGTCGTTTATTGACCGCTCAAGGCTATCACCTGTCAATTCTTGACCATAGTCCAAGCCAAATTGATCTATTAAGGCGGTTTGGCAATAAAGTTTTTTATGGTGATGCAGCACGGCAAGATTTATTAGCAGCATCGGGGGCAAATGATGCACAGTTATTAGTTATTGCCATTGATGACGCAGACAAAGTACTTGAAATAGCAACACTTGCACAAAAATATTACCCTCACTTAAAAATTGCAGCACGTGCAGTTGACCGTCGTCATGCATATCAACTCATGCATATTGGCATCACTACATTTAAACGAGAAACCTTTGATTCGGCGCTTAACCTAGGTGTTGAAGCGCTTACTCTTCTGGGTAACGACTCTGCGGATGCAAGGCGCGCCGGAGAAATATTTGCGCAACATGATGAAGAGTCGTTAATCGCACTAGCTGAGTTATGGGGTGATGATCATAGCTATGGCATTGCAGTTAAACAGCGAATTGAAGATTTAAAACAAGTATTAAGTAAAGATAATGCTAAGCAAGATAAGTTAAATACCTGCCGTGAAAATGTTTATGAAGAAACTCACAAAGATACTTCATTTAACAATAATTAAGTGGATAGAACATGCTAAAAATCACATTAGAACAATGGAGAATGTTTCATGCTGTCGTCGAGTTTGGGGGGTTTAATCAAGCATCACAAGGTGTATATAAAAGTCAATCCAGCATTCACAATGCGGTTGGTAAAATAGAGGAATCATTAGGTATAAAACTGTTTTTGATTGAAGGGCGAAAAACGGTATTAACGCAAGCTGGCGAGTTAATGCTCAGGCGAGCCAACTACTTACTTGAAGAAGCCAAAAAAATCGAAGCAGTTGGGCTTATGTTAAGTAAAGGGATCGAAAGTAAATTAAAAATAGCAGTTGACGAAATTTTTCCTCGTTCGCTGCTTTATCAAGTACTTGAAATTGTTTCGATAGAATTCCCTTTCTTACAAATTGAACTGCTTGAATCAGTATTGAGTGGCTCTAATGAGCTATTGCAACAAGGTGATGTTGAAATAGCGATATCGCCTATTTCTTTAGGTAGTGGCTTCAGTGAAAGTTTATGTCATATTCCTTTTATTGCCGTTGCTAGTCCAGAGCATCCATTAAATAAACTTGATAGAAAATTAACCTTAGAGGATCTTAAATGCTATCGACAAATAGTTGTTAGAGACTCTGTACAAGGTGATAGTAAAGATAAAGCAAGTGAGGGTTGGCTAGAAGCTAATCAACGGTGGACAGTTAGTCATATGCAAAGCTCTATTGATATGATTTGTAAAGGCTTAGGTTTTGCCTGGTTGCCGAGTAACTTAATTGAAGCGCAACTCAATAATGGTCTACTTAAACCGTTACAACTTAAAGAAAATACTAAACGTTCAACACAACTTTATCTTACCTTTAAAGATGGTGATTGCCTTGGCCCTGCTGCTAGAAGCTTTTTAGGTGAAGTTCGATTGCAATGTATGAATGCATAAATGCTTTTTGAATCTAATGTGATGGTTAATATTCTTTTTATTCGAATGATACGTACATATATTGCTAATTTTATTTCAATAAAAAGAATATTAAACTTACTTGATTAAGATTAATTGAAGGCGTTTACTTATGAAATATATCAGAAAATCCGAATCTAGAGGTAAAGCTAACTTTGGTTGGTTGCAAAGTAAACATAGCTTTTCATTTGGCAATTACTATGACAAAAGCCATATGGGAGTATCTGTTCTGCGTGTAATAAATGACGATTTGGTTATGCCCGGAAAAGGTTTTGGCGAACATGGCCACCGTGACATGGAAATTATTTCCTATGTTATTGAAGGTGCATTAAAGCATGAAGACAGTAGTGGTAATAAATATGTTGTACCTGCTGGAGATGTGCAAAGGATGAGTGCAGGTCGCGGTGTAATGCACTCTGAGTTTAACGCTTCTAATCAAGAAAAAGTTAAATTTTTACAGATTTGGATCCAACCTAATGTGCTGGGTATTAAACCAAGCTATGAACAAAAAAGTATTATTCAAAAAGGCCCGTTAACGCCATTAGTAAACCCAAAAGGTGAAAATGGCGCTTTATCAATTAACCAAGACGCTAGCTTGTCACGGTTAATATTAAAGAAAAACAAACACTTTACGGTAAGTACTGAAAACCGTATTGGCTATTTACATATAATTAAAGGACAGCTGTTAGCTGGAGATCATAAGTTTTCAGCGGGTGATGGCTTTTCTGTAGAGCCTGAGCAAGCAGTTGAGTTAGTTGCTGACTCTACCATTGAAGCCTTGTGGTTCGATTTACCTATAAAATAATAAATACTAAGGGGTTAAGTACAATGGAAATATCAGCCGTTTTACTCATTATTTTTGTTGTATTACTGGTTGGTATTTCAAAGTCAGCTTTTGCTGGGGCACTTGGTGTTTTCGCCGTACCACTATTAATGTTGAAGTTTACCGCTATTGAAGCCATAACGCTTATGTTACCTTTGTTAATTATTGCCGATGCAATGAGTGTTAAGAGCTTCTGGAAAAAGTGGGATACACCCTTATTATTCTCACTAATACCCGGTGCAATACTGGGTATTATGATTGCAAACTTAACCATGGACCATATTAATCCTGAATATCTGCGCTATATCATTGCGTTAATTTGCATAATGTTCGCCATTAAGAATATTTGCTTTAAACAACTGCATCTATCCTTTATTAATAATCGTATCGGTGCTTATTTTATGTCTGCTAGTTCAGGGGTTAGTAGCACGTTAGTTCACGCCGGTGGCCCTCCCTTAATTATTTACTTTACTGCTATAGGCTTAGCGCAAACCAAGTTTGTTGCTACTGCTGCTGTTTTTATCGCTATTATGAACATAATAAAATTAATTAGCGTCGTATCACTAGGGCTATTAACTATTGAGACTGTTTTAATAGCGGTCGCTTTTACCCCGATTGCATTCATGGGTAATTGGCTCGGAGTTAAATTGAATAATAGATTAGATAAAAGGCTATTCTTAAAGATGATGAATTATTTATTACTACTATTAGGTCTATGGCTTGTTTTTAGTTAAGTTAAGCTCAGCTATGTCGTGACAATATAAATATTAGAGCGAGTAAAGTATTTTCTTTCAAATATTGATTAGGAATAGTTAAGTCATGAACTGGAATTTAATCACAATGGATCTAACTCCTCGTCGTTGGCGGTGTTAAAGTTTTGACCTTCGACTAATTAATATACTCTTCTTCACATAGCTATTTCATCTCACAACTGGCTACATAAATAAGACTTCCCTGTTGGCAAATAATGTAACTAGAGACTTCGTAAGAGGCTTAATAGAATCGGCTTACGAGGTCTCTAGATATTATGCTAGTTGAATTCACTTATTGATTGACGGGTGACCAATCAGGTATTGCCTTAGGTTGTTCAATGGCAAAAGTTGGGTAGGCTATTTTATCTGCAAATTTTACTTTTCCACCTACCACGGTAAATAATGACTTTGTTTTAAGCAATTTGGCTTCATTTACTGTCAAAATATCTCTATCGAGTATTGCAAAATCTGCATACATACCAAGTTTAATTTGACCTTTAACCGATTCTTCGCCTGTTAAATATGCGCTTCCAGCCGTAAATAGTTCTAAAGCTTTAAGTCGATTTAATTTATTTTCCTGTTCATATATTTTAGTCCCTCCAACTGTTTTTCCTGAAACAGCCCAATAATAAGTGGGCCAAGGATTAAAGCTCGATACCCTAGTACCATCGGTACCTAATGCAACTGGAATACCCATTTCAATCATTCGCTTTATAGGAGGTGTTCGTTTTGTTTGAACTTTTCCATATTGCGCCATAAAATCTTCCCCAGCAAAAGCCATTCTGCCTTGAACAGCAATCATTCCATCTAATGCTTTTACACGAGATAAATTTCTATCTGAAATGGTTTCTGCGTGATCCAAAATCCAACGTACTTTATTAAGTGGTTGTGTTTTATTGATCTTTTCAAACACGTTAAGCATACGATCAATAGACTCGTTATATGTTGCATGTAATCTAAAAGGCCAATTGTTAAGCAAATGTAGCCTCACAACCGTTTCGAGTTCTTTTTCTGCATCATCATGTAAATCAGGTCGTTGCGCTGTAAAATTTTCATAGTCAGATGCCTTCCAAGCAAGTAATTCACCACCACCTTCAATAACATAGCCATTGTCTAAGTGGAGATGCATGTTTTGGTTCTCTGAATAATTATCCATCCACTGCATAAAGTCATTGAGTTCTTCTCCTGGTGTCTGAGGAAAAAGGAAGCTTGATATTCTCATCGGCAACTCCCCTGCAGTTGCTAACACTGTAGATGCATGATAATTAATAGGGAATTCATGCCCTCCGCCTCCAGCGTCAGCCGCACTTGTCATACCCAAGCTGAGCAGTTTATTATAATAATTAGCACTGGAGTTTACTTGCTCTTCTTGTGTCATATGTGGCAGAGCACCAATAGTTTTGTATAGGATCATGGGGTTTGGTGCAGCAATAAGTCGACCTGTTGGTTTACCACTTTTATCTCTCTCATAAAAACCACCTTTTGGGGCTTTTGAGTTTTTATTAATGTTTAATACTTCCATTGCCTTTTTGTTTAAAACCCCACCAGAGTATAAATGAAGTACAAAAACAGGAGTATTGGGAGCCGCTTTAGTTAACTCGTCTGGCGTTGGCAAACGTTTCTCTTCAAACTGATATGGGCTCCATCCGCCAATTACTCTTACCCAATGTCCATCGGGTGTGACTTTTGCATTTTTTTCAATGAGTTTTAATCCTTCAGAAAGCGAACTGATACCCTCCCAACGGGTTTCTAAGTTATAAAATCTTCCGCCCCTGACCACATGAGTATGAGAATCGTTTATACCGGGTATTATTCGTTTTCCTTTAGCGTCAATAATTATTGTATCTTTAGAATGCGAAGCAATTATTGACTTATCATCGTTAGATAGTTTAATAAAAATCCCGTTATCAACGGCAAAGCTAGAATAATTTTTACCTTCAAACGTTTTGATTTTTGCGTTGTGTACAATCATATCAACACTTAACGCCTGAAATGAGCAAAGTGAAAACATTGCGTAAACTACTGCACTATTAATATTTTTCATATGTTAATCCAATTTTTGAAGAGGCTTTGTTGAATTTTCTTGGTAAATTTTAAAGGTAAATGGCTAAATCACTGATATCTTGAGTTGAAAGTGCTCTAGCATTGGCTTGCATTATTACAGCTAGACCACCTTGATGAGTAAGATTTCGATAGGCTTTTAGTGCGTATTCCAAATATTTCTTATATTGTCCGCGTTAAAAGTCGAAGAGCTATACCATACCCACCATCACCCACTTCACTCGTTCTACTACTAAGTGAAGTTATCAACAACAAGGCACTGACATTTAAATTTCGCTTAGTAGCTCCTGAAAAAGGCCACAATGTGGCCTTTTTTATAAGTTAAATGATGTATCTAGTGCCCTTCTTTAGCATTGAACATCTCAGAAGCGTAAATAATACCTAAGCCGTAACCACCACCATGCTCTTTAGCAATATCAGTAACGTCTACATATGTATCAGTGCGAGCCCAGTCACGTTGCAATTCAAGCATGTATTGCAACCAAGTAACAGGTGTTGCGCCCGCTTGAATCATACGAAGAACGGCCATATCATGTGCTTCTTTTGAGACACCACCTGAGGCATCAGTTACAAAATATACTTCATAGCCATCTTCTAAAGCCGATAATACAGCGCCTACGCCACAGACCTCAGTCCAAAGTGCTGCAATAACAACTTTATTTCTTTTAAATGATTTTACTTTATCGGTAATTCGCTCATCTTCCCAACTATTCATTGTAGTGCGATCAATAGGTTTTTGATTTGGAAACACAGCCTGAATTTCTGAAAATAACGGACCGCTAAATGACTTTTCAGCTACAGTAGTTAATATTGTAGGTACATTGAACGCCTTTGCTGATTTTGCTAATCCAGCTACATTATTTCTTAGTTGAACGATATCATGAGATTGAGTAGCAAAAGCCATTTGCGGTTGATGGTCAATCAAAATAAGAGAGTGGTTGTTTGGTGCTAATAAGCTTTTGGCAGGATCCCCAGCAAAAGAAGGAGCACTGACTATTGTGGTTAAGCCGATACTGGCAATAAGTATCTTTACTGATTTTTTAATATTCATCATTCAATTTTCCTGTTTGTTGATATAAAATTTTTGTCAAATGAATGATAGGCTTTCTTGTATTAATTGAAATTATCAATAATTGGATATGATATTCGCTTCAATAGAATGTTTTAAAACAAGGTGATAAATCGTAAGAAATCAGATGAGTAATGGTTATTTTTCAGTGAATACCGGTATGGTGTTTTATCAGTCTATTGATTTTGTGCTTAAAAATTTTACGTTTGACCTGTTTGATATTATTTGTCTTCCTAATTACTAGTTGTGCGACGCCTCGTTTTTATACCAAGAAAACATCAATAATTGATGTTGAAAATGATGTTAGTAAACTACAGTTGTAAGATTTCAGCCTTCATTCTATCGTTGATGTTCATAACTACTGTTTATCGCGAAACGGAAATTCAGATATTGAGTTAGTATTACCGGTTATATTGTGCGTGAGAGTGACTAGCTCGTAATTATTTGAGTAAATCAATAAGTGAATTTGCAATAAGACTTTACAACAGATCGTTATATAGCTTATTAAAAGTGAATGAGAGCGACCAAAAAACTTAGTGAAATATCATAATTGTCAAGAATATTTCGAATCAGTTTGTTTATAGCGAAGGAATGAATGCACTGGAATCTTGTTTACAGCCTTAAATATTTGTTGATTTAGGCGTTTTAATTGTAACTACTCGCGCAAATACAACTATAGGGCTCGATTTATACTATCCATTAGAAGTGGTTTTCAGTTAGTCTATGAACACTAAATATAGCTCAAGAATCTATTAGTCTGAATGACATTTTTCGTATCACAGTGAGTTTTATAAATTATAATTTAGGTTCATGAAAAGGGCAGCTTTGTGGACTTAGTCGTCATAGATGAATGATATTATTAATAAATACATTATGATTTCTTACTGGTTTAAGTGTTTATATTTTAAGTTTTATAGAAAATAAAAGTCTAAATTTTTCAACTATAATTTATTTATTAAAATATCGAAGAGTAGTGGTCAGCTAAGTAATTTTTTGAGCGCTGGTATCAATGATTTAAAGATACGTTACTAACACAGTAATATTACTACAGCGAAGAAGTCCAAGACTACCAGATGACTTGGTTACTGAAAAGGGCTACAGTGTATCGTAATCGTTTGATGGATATCAGTTGGTTTATGTGGATACTGAACACAAGTATAACGATTCAAACTAATTAAGAAGACAACTGCACAGTTTTTTGGGAAAAGCGCTTTAAGTATCAGACTTTATTAGATGAAGCTGCTCTTGTTGCGTGTATAACATATATTGATATATATCCTTAAGTTAATGACATTGATAGGCAGTTATCAGACAATCAAGTAGGCCTATACTAGGTGCTTATCTAACTTGTTAGCAACGTCTTACTTGTTAGCAGCGTAATAAAAATCAAAGTATTTTCTATGATCTACACCAGCTAAGTTAGAGCTGATTTTATTCCGGTGTTTGTAGTCTTTCCAGTTAGTTACATTGCGACCGACATTAAGTTGAGGGAAATCTACAATTCCCTCATCTTCTATTTCTAAAAACTGTTTCATTTTCAGTAAACTACCTTGCTCACTTATATCTATCGTTAATAGGTTATCTCTCCCTTCAAAATATGAATAAACTTTTTGTTGATGATGCTGATAGCAATCGGTTAATTCATGATAGGTTAAAGGTAATTCGATAGAGAATGTATTATGAAAACTGTGTTTTAAAATGGGATTGAATCGTCCTTTTTTAGGTTCTAAATGAGGCGCCATCTTTTCAAGTAACATGGTAATTGAAGGGAGCCATTTATCCATGCCTCTTGTTAAGTAGATAAATTTAGCCTTGGGAAATAAACCATCTAACTGTTGATAATCGCTAAAACAGGGGGAATCAGATATAGCATCTGCTACTTCAAATGTACGCTTGGTAAACGCGGTATGAGCTACAGTTAAGCCTAGTTCTAATAGTGTAACACTAATACTGGTAGTGCCCGTTCTGGGCAAGCCAATAATAAATATTTTAGACATCTGATACTACTTGTATTTAAAAATTGCCATTATAATCGTATGTACTTAACAGGTGCAGCTAAATATTAAAAAATAGCTAATATACAAATATAATACTGATAAGTTAAGCATAAAATAGATACTACTTTTCAAACTATAATCGTACCCAGGTTATTTTTTATAGTTATTACCCTGATCTTTTAAGATGTTTAATTAACTAGCACCATCACTCAAAGTTCAAAAGTATATACCGCCAACACTAAGGAAAATATCGGTTTTATTAAGGGTAATTAGATTACGAGTACGAATCACTAAAGCTATTGGGTAAAGATATTTAAATGCGTCAACACCAAAAAAGATCGTCAGCACGAAAATTACCATTGTGGGTAGCTATCGTTAGATTACTCATAAAGAATTTACTCAAAATATAGATGGAAGGAGTTTACTATGACGTTAGTTAACTTTTTTGGTAGGGTCTTTTAACAACGTAGTAATACAAATAATATAGTAGTAAAAATACTGTGATATTTTACAATAGTTTACTTTAAAACCCTAACAGACTTGTTCCGCTTATTTTTTACTAGAAAAAACCGCCATGAAAGGCGGCTTTAATTCATACTAAAACTTGTTTACAGTATTTGCTTATTAAACTTATTAGTGATTATTGACCAAAAACTTTTTTAAGTGAATCAAGTTTAGTTTTATCTTTATTTGATAAATTTTTATCTAGTTGTTCTGTCAAGGCTTTTTTAGCTTCTTCTTTTGCTTTCTCTTTTAACGCTTCTTTGGCTGCTTTTTCGACAGACTTGGTTAAGCGATTAATCACTTCTGCACTTAATTGCTCAGGAGTTAAACCAACTTCTTCATCCCCTAAATTATTCATAACAATATTAGGTACTTTTAATACTTGCGGGTCCCATTGCTCTGTTTCTAATGACGCTTTATTATTGATAAAGCTAAACTTTTTAACCATTAGTCTAATAGGCTCAGAGGTTGTATCTGTCTCAGTTGTTTGAGTTTCTGTTGCAGCTGGTACAGAGGCACTTTTTTCAATATTTTCAAGCAAGGCTTGTAAATTAGTGGTTTGTCCTTTTTGTTCAGCAATAATATCAGCACCATCAATTAACACTTCATCTATAATGATGACATCACCAAAAAGGTTACCAATATCTAATGCTACGTTGTCTAAATGAAAAAGATGAGCACTATCAAAACCTTCAGGATTTTTTAAATGAAGACCACTAATTTCGCCTCTTCCTTCTTTTAACGTAATATTAACCCCAGCTACAGTTACTGTAGTTCCTGTTACTTTACTTCCAACCTTTTCAATGACATTTTTAACAATGGCGTCAAGATTGGCAATACCGTAGTAAGTAATGCCGCCAAGTGCCAGTATAATAATGGCCAGTAACGATAGAATAATCTTTTTCATGGGTTGTCCTTGTGAGTTGTTGAATATAAATATAAATATAAATTTATTAAAAAGTATAACTAAAAATCAGCATACCTTTAGAGAATAAACATCATGTATTTTAATACTTTAGTAAGATTGTAACAAAAATGTAGTGAAATCAAATAAAAATGTGCCAGATTAGCTGTTTTATCTTAAATCTTGTAGTTATGTATTATTTTAAACAGCATTATGGCTTTGCTCGATTTTATTGGTTTAACCACATTGAAAAGGGTAGCCACATCCTTAATGTATCCCCAGCATTTATGCTTGTTAACTAACTAACTAACTAATTAGAGGAAGTACTTTTAATTATAGTCGATAGCTGTTTGTTATGAACATTCGCTAATACCAGTAGTGAAATAATAACGCTAAGCCCATGCCCAATTGGGTATCCCATATATAATCTTGAGTCCCCAAGAAAGCTTCTGCATCTTCTCTAGTAGCAAGCGCAACCCACCATTCAATCAGCTCATAAAAAGCACTAAATGCTAGACAAATCGAGACAATAATAACGTTAAGGCATACCTTACCATTAACAATTACTTTACGGATTAATATCTCTCTTGTTAACAACGCTGGTACAAAGCCCTGAAAAAAATGACCAACCTTGTCATAATTATTTCTTTTGGAGCCAAAAAGCCCATCAAAATATGGTACTTCAGCATAGGTATAGTGCGCGCCTATCATCAGTAAAATATAATATTAGCGTCAGTTTAAATGAGTTGTAAGTAAATAATAATATTGTACCAAGGATGGCAGGGAAGGCTTTAAGAAACTAAGTAAAGTGATCTTTTGGATTGATAACCGACCACACAAGTATTATCAAGTAAATTACAGGCCATAAATATTTAATAATGCACTCCCGAATGTTTGATTGTTAAGCTTTAGCAATTAATTATAATAAAGGCGTAAATTAAAAGAGTGTTTAAAAATATATTCCTTGTTACAACACTCTTTTAATGAGTAATCAAAAATAGAGGTGTTATGACAGCAATAGCAAATAAGCTGTATTTAAACTCGCCGTCATTCATTACCCTTTTTAATCGTCGTTAAGACTTAATTTACCCTTATAAACAATACCTTTAATAGAAATATCTTTTAATAACATTGGATCTATTGTCAACGGATTACTGGCTAAAAGCGTAAAGTTTGCAACTTTTCCTGCTTCTAAAGAACCAATACGGGTTTCTAGGTTCAGGCTCCTAGCAGCATCAATAGTGATAGCCCTCATCGCATTATAGACGTCAATACGTTGATTTTGTGATACTCGTTTTCCTTGTGAGGTAGAACGGTTAACGGCAGCCCATGCTAATGTTAGAGGCTCAGCAGGCGCCATTGAAAAATCCGAATGAAAAGAAAAGGGAATATGGTTATTAACAAGTAATTTCATCGCAACCAGGTTTTCAGCACGCTCTTTTCCTAAACCGTGTTCAGCGTATTTATCTGCTAACGCCCATAGATAATAAGGGTTTACCGATGCTTCCATTCCCAGTATTGACATTTGTTTGGTCATATCATCAGTAAAATAACCCATGTGGTGCAGGGTAAAGCGATGATCCGTTCTGGGGTTTCTAGCTTGCAGTTTCTCAACATTGTCTATAACCATTTGTTGACCTAAATCGCCATTAGCGTGCACATGAATTTTATAGCCATTATTCCAATAAATGTTTATCTGCTCACTAAATAACTTTAGCGGCGTCATCCACTCACCACCATGACCGTCAGCATAGCCGTCTTTCATTTTCATCAGTTGAGAATAGATAGCGCCATCAGCAAAAAGTTTTACTTGTTTTGGCAGAAAGTGAATGTTGTTGGTATTGTATTTAGAGCCTTTCGCTAACGTTTCCATAAAATTCATGGCTTGTTGGTTTCCGCCCTTCATACCGTATAATTGCGTACCACTGGGGATTAGGTAAACATCATAAGGAGGGTTACTAGCCATTTCTGATTTTAACAGCGTTAATTCAGTATCGAAATCAGAACTTGGAAAGCCCGGCTCAGCAATGGTGGTAATACCATTTTGCTTTAATATCGCTGACATTGTAGCTAAGCCTTTACGATACTTGGTTGGTTCAAGTAATACAGGTGCCATGATAGGTACTAGTGCTAACCAGCCACCTTCATAAAAATGACCTTTTTGCCACTCTACTTGTGGGTTATCACTAAAATCTTCTTCTTTAATACCCAGTAAATTAATGGCAGCATCATTTAGATATATTTCATGGAAAGAACGATGAATAATGCCAACAGGTTGGTCACCCGCAATTTGGTTCAGGAGTTCACGAGAAATATCTCCGTGCCAGAGTTGATGAAAACCCCAGATAAAGTACATTTCACCCGATTTAGCGTTGTCTTTAATTGAGCGTGTTATACGGTCACGGTATTCTGTTTCGCCAGATACACCTTGCTTTATGCCTGAAGGCAATTTCCAATCATAAGGAGCAATAATTTCATTTTGTAACATAACCGCAGCAAGTGAGGGATGGAGATGCGGTTCAATAAGCCCTGGCATTAAGGTTGAGCCCTTTAAATCAAATGATTCTGCCGTGTTACCTGCTATTTTTTTAGCTTGTTTAAGTGAGCCAACAAAAACGATTTTACCTGATTTTTCAACCAGCGCCTCAACAACGTTTGGCGATTTTCCGGCCATCGTTAAGATTGAACCGTTATGATAAAGCGTACTTAAACTGGCGGATACTTGATCAGTTTTTATTATGTTAATGGTGTTTTTTACTTGAATTTTATTATTATCACTACACGCTGATAATAAAAAACCACATAAAATATAAATAATACGGGTACTATTTCGTTTAAATTGGAACATTATCTACTCCCTTGGTATTTACTTAGCTGACTTGTTATTGGCTTAGATCATCAATACCTTAAAAACTTTTACGACAAAGGTAAATATCGTGATTAAGTAGCTAAATAATAACTTAATAAAGGCTAATGTAAACAGTCACTTTACTTTTTATGGAAATAGTATATCAAGGGTTAGCGCAACACTTTTAGTATGCTATGAGAACTTTTATGTGTGACTTAAAGCGTTCATTAAAGTATTAACTAAAGCGTGAATTAAAGTAGACTAATCATGCAACTCAAGGCGCATGACTGTAAAAGTGTTTCATATAATCCTTGTCTGTATAAATCAATTTATACGGGTTAGTTTCCTATATCGTTAATTATTACAGGAGATTTTTTCATAGTGATCTTCAATAATCTTAGTGTCTGCTAGGGTAAAACCGATATTCTCAGCAAGCATCGTATCAGACGAATTTATTGTAAAATATGTGATACTCCTGTTGCGCCGTCACAAAGCTCGGGAAAGACAACTTTAGTTAGGTAAGCACAGCTTTCACTTTTCACTACTATGTAAGTAGCGAGTAAATAACTTTTAGTCACTGAAATAGGTAGCGTATTATTCTGACACATCAATTTTCCAGAGCTTATGTATACGTCTATATCATTATCAGCATCAGAGTTGCCAAGGCAAAGTTGGTAAAACGCAATAGATTATCAATCAATGGCGAAGTCGCTTAAGTGATTTATCTTGGCTGATGCGTAACTTAAATGAGCATATTGCCGTTAGATAAACGCTAAATATAACTGCAAAGGCAGATTCTAGGAAGGGCGATTTAGCTTGATGAAAAAGTAGTACTTACCTGCATGGCCTACCTAGACTTAAATCCTATAATAGCTAATACATTGCAGACCGGACAATATAGCTCTATTTTTGAACGTATTTATGATAAAGCGAGTATTATTGATAATAAAACCCAATTGCCATTTATCCCTAAACCTTTACTGGATTTTATTGGTAATAAACATCAAAACTTACCTAAAGGTATAGCTTTCTCCCTACTTGATTATTCAACCCTTGTAGAAGCAAAATAAAAATTATCAGAGCTAATAAACGTAGGAATATTAATAAAAAATCTACCCGTTGTTAACCTATTTAGCCATCAATAGTGACGATTGGCTTGAACTTACCAAGCACTTTAGTAAAAATATCATCAAGTCGTCGGCTCGTTAGCAGAGCTTAATACTTTTGCTGGCCTCACCAGAAAGAAATTGATTAGCGATCATCGACAGCAAGTATCAATATTTTACTGAAACCACTAAATAGATTATAAATCCTTTAAATAACGTACTATTACTATTCGTGTCGGTAAAATTTATTGATTCGTGGCATAAAAAATTAGATTAATTTAATTAACTCATAAAAAACTTACTATTCACTATTGCCTGTATTTAGCAAAGATATTTAGGTAATGTATCTTCTCATATTAAAATTATTGCATGTTCCTTATATTTTTCTATGCTTTACTTTTAGAGTTACGATGTAGCCTACTTTCCCACGATTGACTAGCACCAAAAAAGTAATTTTTATTGGCTTTAAATAATGTGTACTTTATATCTTCCCAATTTTAAATATCGTTTTTAATATCATACTTCCAAGTATTTACCTGCATGCTATTGATAATAAAACACGTTTATTTCTCTAATTTTCTATTTTCGATAATATCGGTAAATGTGATGATTGGGTTAATACCATCGTCGGTTTCAACGAGGTTAGAATTGATAATTATCCAGCGAGTTTCACCAAAGCTATCAGTGAGTACCATAATGATATTTTTAATAGTTTTTTTAAAGTTAAGGGCTAAAAGTTAAGGGCTATATAAGCAGGATGTTATTCTTGGGCAAAAGACATACCATCTTCGCGCATAGATTACTAATGAGGAACCATTACTTTTCTACTCATTAACTGACCCCTAATATTTATTATTTGGGTGGCCTAAGTATATCAAAGCCATAAGTACATTTAAAAAGCATATGATATCCTTAACGTTATAAATATCAGCTGTTCACCAAGCTTTTAGTATGATTCATCGCTCGTAGCTGCATGAATACATGAGAAATTCCTTACTAAAAATCATATTGATAATTATTATCGCAAATTAACAAAAAAAACTTGCTAATAAAATCTGTTAGATTAATTATTAAACATAAAGTTTTTTGTATTAAATTTATAGGATTAATTATGTATAAATTGGTTTTTGCTTTTCTGTTGGTTGGTATTAGTTCATTCACTATTAAAGCGGTAGAGCTTGATAGTTTAGCATTGATGTTGATGGATCCCTCTCCTACAATAGGACAACAAAAAATACACAGCACTGAACTTGTAGCTTTTGCTTATCAAGCAAAATCTTACCAATATATCTGGCAAAATAAAGTATCGGTATCACAAGCGCTTACCGCTTTAAATGGTGCATGGCAAGAAGGTTTAGAACCCCTAGATTACCATATTAATACACTTAATGTTATGGCCCAAAGTATTGACCAACACATAAATACACTTGAGTTTGATGTACTACTTACAGATGCAGTGATGACTTATGCTACGCATTTAATACGTGGTCGTGTTAATCCCAATGTAATCACTGCTACATGGAACTACCAATTATATTCAGTCTCACCACAAAAATCGGCTGAGTTATTATTGAATCATATAAAAAATGAAACTGTTACTTCAGGCTTAGATAACTTAAAGCCTAATCTTCCCCAATACGCTTTGTTGAAGCAAAAGCTAGCTTTTTACACAGCACTTGCAACACAAGAGCAAACCATTATTACACTTGAAAATAAATTGTTAAAGCCTGGTGAAACAGATGCTGCTTTAAAGCCTCTTAGAGCTCGTTTACATCAATTATCCTTGTTGCCTATTGAGCAAGTTATGAGCCTTGATTCTATTTACAGTGATGATATTGTTGGAGCAATTAAACGATTACAAAATTTCAATCAATTACCTGCTGATGGTGTCATTGGTAAAGATACTTTGCAGGTATTAAATATTTCAGCGGCTCAACGAATCGATACACTCAAAGTAAATCTAGAACGAATTCGTTGGATCGAAAATAGTTTGAGTGACAGTTTTTTGATTGTGAACATTGCTGGTTACGAGTTGTACCTATATCAAGAAGGTAATTTAACGTGGAAAAGTCATGTGGTTGTTGGCAAGAACTATACTAAAACTCCGGTATTTAAGGGGAAAATGAGTTATATAATGATTAACCCTACATGGACAGTTCCACGCAGTATTGCCCGAGGTATGATTACAAAAATTCAGAAAAACCCTAACTATCTAACTGAAAAAAACTTTATGGTGGTTGACAGTAAACGAAATCCTATTGATGAACAGCAAATTAATTGGGCATCATTAAGCCGTCAAAATTTTCCTTATTGGTTTGTTCAACGGCCTTCGGCATCAAACGCATTAGGTCAAATAAAATTTATGTTACCTAATAAACATGCAATATACTTACACGATACTCCTGCGAAGAGCTTATTTGGGCGAGAACAACGTGCTTTTAGTCATGGCTGTGTTCGAGTAGAACACCCCTTTAAATTAGCAGAACATATATTAAATGATGACCAAGTTTGGTCAGCGCAAACTCTCCAAACAACGGTTGACTCTGAGAAAACTACACGTGTTAATTTGTCTGAGCCTTTAGATGTGCTGCTAATGTACTGGACTGCATCTCAAAATAGTGATGGATTTCATTTTTATCCTGATATTTATGAACGCGATAAGATTTTACTAAAGGCATTGCGTCAACCATTGTAACGTCAGGAGGCTTAATATGATAAATTTTTTGTTACTGTTACTTTATGTACTGTTGTTGATGCCTTTTTCAACGTCATTAGCAATGAATAATCCTGAGCAGTTTATAGTTGAATCAGGCATAAATAGTTTGATTGTTATGCCTGAAACAAATCACCTCGTTAGCGTTAATAATGATATTTTATTTACTGAAAAAGTGTCTTGGTTATCGTTGAAAGCACCCAGTCTATATATGGTAAAAGCACCCAAAACCCCAGGTTTTTATGAGATAGCAACAAGCCATGTAAAGTTAGGTGATGGTAAACTGCAACTGATTGTGAAAACACCAATAGATACGGCCCGGGTTAAACAATTTAATGGCTACCAACTTAACTCGTATCCAGAACCCTACAAGGGCTTTGTAAAATACAATCAACCCCAAGGCTTAATCGAAATCAACAAATCACTCGAAAACCATTTTTTGTCAAATATTGTGCAAATCAAAGATATTATGTGCAAACAACGTTCTGAATACCCTAAATACCTATTAGTTGATACTCAGGGACTAAAAATGTTGAATCAATTATATAAATATCTGCTAGCACGTGGCCTTAAGTTTTCTCGTTTTTCATTTATTAGTGGTTATAGAACACCTTACTATAATCATATGATTGGAAATGGAAAAAATAGTCGTCATCTATACGGTGACGCTTTTGACCTTTATATTGATGACAATGGTGACTATCGTATGGATGACATCAACCAAGATGGTCAGCAAGATAAAAAAGATGTCGATTATTTATATCAATTTTTTTTAGCTTTTTTAAAAGATAATAACAGGCAGGGTGGAGTGGGGAAGTACTTACCAAATAGTCGTCATGGTGGTTTTATTCATATAGACAACCGCGGTTTTAATGCGCGTTGGTAGCTGGTTTTAACATTTTTAAAAGAGTATTGAACCGTTAACTGTATTAGTTTTATTAGCCATTATAATGTCTAGGATTAATGATTGGTATTTAACCTATGTTTTAATTGTTGGTGTAATATGTTCAACCTTGGAGTCAGTTGAAAAGTCTTTTAGCTAAATCCTTTGTGTAGTATCTTTTAATGCTTTTATTAAGTTATTTCTTGCGATTATAAATTTAGTATTATGTATATTCCGGTTGAATTATTACGCTAGCGATACACCAATTATTCTTTTGTAATGGATTTTGACTCAAAAAAAGTGAATTTATGTCCCTTTTATTTAAACAATTAAATGCGTTAGGCTTGTTAGCTATTTCGCTCGTTATGACGTTTGCTTTGTATGCTCAACTTATTGATCATGAATTACCTTGCCCTCTATGTTTAATTCAACGTTTGGGTTTTACTGGTGTAATGTTAGGGTTATTATTAAATACCCTATATGGACAAAAACCTAAATATTATACGTTATCAACAATTTTGTAGTATTTCTGGCTTGAGTGGCTTTGCGGTAGATAATCCTTCATGTTATATCGGGCACACCATTTTTTAGCAGTGCCTTTTTAGGTTTTCTTTTTTATACTTGAGCATTTATCTATTTTATTATAATCATCGTTGGATTGAGTATTATTAGTAGTTTTTAAAGCAGTACCAACAAAATCTAGGACAGAGACGATTAGTTTTAACGCAACAACCACTTATTACTACAGTAAGTGTAATTTTTGCTATGGTTATTTTTTATTAAATACGCTCATTATTTTTGCTGAGTTTAGTCTTGAGATATATGCAGATAATTCTATTACATACTAGGTATTAAAATAATAAAATCTAGAGATTTGTATATGCTGAAAATCAATAAAAATTAAACTGTCGGGTAGATTAAGATACAACACTTATGACTAAAAAAGCGAGCCTAGGCTCGCTTTTTTATGAAGATAAAAAGCTTATACTTTTTTTCTACGCCATGTTAATAATTGAGAAAAGAATACCATAGTAAAGCCAGCTAAACCTAAAGCAGGCCATACAGAGGCTGTTTTTGGAAGTTCTTCTACTACAGCAACTTCATTTATCTTGTCATGATTAACCATTTCAAAACGGTCATTTGGAATTGAAAAGTTTAAGGTGTAGTTTCTAGGTAAATCTGAGAATTTTCTTTTAGTATCCCCAACATTCACACGCATTTTAGGGTCAACTTTTATTGTTTGACGCTCTTTAGAACCATCATTTTCATGTACATTTACAGTTAACTTGTCAGGGCGACGAAAACTGATAAAGTCTGCAGTAACCTTAACATAAGATGTACCATTTTTTTCAGTAACTTCTTGACAAGCTTTAGCGATAGCTGGGTATTTATCAAGAACATCTTGATGATACTCTACATCGCTACATTCAGCTGCTAAAGCAGCTGGTGCAACTAAAACAGTCGTTAACGCTAATATTGGTAGTACTTTCATGTTTTTCTCCTTGGTTTAAAAACTTAAATTCTTTCTGCTCTCACTATATAGCGCTCAGGGGCACTACCGACAAAATAAAATGGATAACAGGTAATAAGAGTTATAGAAGGCTTTTCAGTTGCTTTCATTACATAAGTATCTTTTGGTTCAACAATAAACGTTTTAGTTACCTTGTAATTAAACTTATTTCCTTGTAAATCTCTAACGGTAAAAATATCACCTAAGACAACTTGTCCTAATTTTCTGAAAAAACCATCTCTGTGACCAGCGATACTCAAGTTGCCTTCTCCTGACAGCTTAGCCCTTTGCAACACTCGCGCAACACCTTTATTTAGATGGGGTTCAGAGGCTTTGTCAAAAATTGCTACTTTTAAATCGATTTGTGGTATTTCGAGTAACCCTAGTACTGGCGAGTTTACATTAGCTTCATGATAATCTTTTTTTCTTATTACCGACCAGTCTGACATATTCGGAGATTGTTCTGATGCACTCTTTTCAGTAGATTTATGATTTGAACTGGTCTGTATTTCAATACTGTCATTTGCACCCACTAAAAATATTGGAGTATCAGAATTCATAGGTGCTTGTGCTAGCTGCATATTAGACTGCATAAGGGCTTCTACTTGCCCTACAGAATTATAATGTCCCTGTTTGGCATGTATTTTAACCGCTAAAAAAACAAGTATTAGAGCAAGACCACCTAATAATAATATCTTTTCAATATAAAATAACGAATTCTTCATTTGGTATGAGCCAGTAAATTTGTAATTTAAACTAGAGTAATTAAAGTAATTAAAATTACTTCTGTAATTTTTTTGTTATTAAAAACATCTTAATTACAAAGTTCCCACAAAAATTAATGAATTACAATAAAAAATAAATTTTATTATTGTATTTTATACCAATTAACACTGGGTCTTTTATAAAATACTTTTAAATAAAGTATTTTATAATTCTACTTAAGAATGCATTATGTCGAATATATTATAATTTAAAATACTATAGTTATATTTGGTCTTCTTATTTTAAATAAGTAAAGAGGCCAGAGTGGTCGTTTCCCTTTTTTGTGTGGTCGTCATCGCGACACTAAGCAAGAGAATATCACGCCACGATTGTGCATTAATGACTAACAAAAATTAATATGAATTACGAGTGTTAAAGGACTATTGATGTCTGTCCTTATTTCCTGTTTTTTCTTATTATATTTGGTTTCTTACCTGGTTTTCTTACCTGTTTCTTTTTCTTGTCTTGTATAGGCGCTTTTGTTAACTCTTTATGAAAAGGTTGTTCTGTCATAACAGGAATGATTTGCCCTATGCTATTTTCAATATTCGTTAATTGCCTCATATCATTTTCTACAACAAATGAAATGGCCATGCCACTTTTCCCTGCACGAGCAGTCCGTCCTATACGATGTATGTAGTTTCTTGGATCTTCAGGAAGGTTATAGTTAATAACTAACGTAATATTATTAACATCAATTCCGCGCGCAGCAACATCTGTTGCAACTAATACTCGTAAAGTAGACGCTTTAAAGTTTTGTAACGCTGCTTCCCTAACCGTTTGTGTTTTACCACTGTGAAGGCTAGCAGCAGTTATTGATACTTTTTCTAGTGCTTTAACAATGATGTCAGCACCATACTTTGTTTTACAAAAAATAAGCACTTTTTCATATTCAGGTTTTGTCAGAATATTAAATAGCAACGGTACTTTATTCGATTTATCAAGGTAGTATACGTTTTGATTAACCAAGTCGATAGTAACTGTTTCAGCAGTAATTTGAATTTTTGCTGGATCCGTTAATATCGCTTCCGCAAGTATCTCTATTTCAGCAGGCATAGTCGCTGAAAATAATAGTGTTTGTCGCTTCTTTGGCAGTTTAGATATGATGCTTTGAACATCGTTAAAGAACCCCATATCAAGCATTGTATCTGCTTCATCTAGAACAAATACTTCTAACGCCTTAAAATTTATATCGCCCGTTTCAATTAAATCTAATAATCTACCAGGGGTAGCTACTAAAATATCAAGTCCAAGTGCGATAGAGTCAACTTGCGCCTGTCTTCCTACACCACCATAAACAACCTTAGTTTTAAGCCCTAAACCATCGGAGTAGTCATCAATGTTTTGCATTATTTGCGAGGCAAGCTCACGTGTGGGCGTTAATATCAGCGCACGCGTACTCTTCGCTTTGATATCAATTTTATTTCGTCCAAAATTATTGATAATAGGTAATGAAAAGGCCGCCGTTTTTCCTGTTCCCGTTTGCGCGATACCAAGAAGGTCATTCCCCTTAATAAGAACTGGGATACATTCTTTTTGGATCGGTGTAGGTTGTTTATAGCCTTTTAGAGCAACGCGATCAATAATTGACTCTAAAAGTGAAAATGCTTTAAATTCTGACATGCTGTCTCGGTATTCTTTAATCAATAGACAGTTATTATAACAGAGTGCTTTAATATATTTAAGGCACATTCAAGTGGGTTGTTTTGATGAGTTCGAGACAAAATATATCAAGCAGTAATAGAGCCTTGTTTATCATCATGACAATACCGAGGGGTATTGCCCTGATGTCAGTAGCTCCTATTGTTCAGGACAGGCTTATACTACGAGCTTAGTAGTAGCAATAATGGTCTACGGTAATTGAATGCAAAGAATAACAGCCTAGGCTAAGAGTTCTCTTCGCACGATGTCTGCGCCTGCACTTAAGGCATTTAGTTTACCTATTGCAATCTTATGAGGTAATGGTGCCATGCCACAGTTGGTGCAAGGATAGAGTTTATCAGCATCGATAAACTTAAGTGCTTTTCGTAGGGTATCTGCCACTTCTTCAGGTGTCTCAATGGTATCGCTTGCTACGTCAATAGCCCCTACCATCACTTTTTTACCCCGAATGAGCTCAAGTAACTCCATTGGAACATGAGAGTTGTGACATTCTAGTGAGATAATATCGATATTCGATTTTTGCAGCTTGGGAAAAGCTTCTTCATATTGTCGCCACTCTGACCCCAAGGTTTTTTTCCAATCTGTATTGGCTTTTATGCCATAGCCGTAACAAATATGTACCGCAGTTTCACATTTAAGTCCTTCAATGGCTCTTTCTAACGTGGCAATGCCCCAATCATTTACCTCATCAAAAAACACATTAAATGCAGGCTCATCAAATTGGATAATATCAATACCAGCAGCCTCTAATTCTTTGGCTTCTTGATTGAGAATTACGGCAAATTCCCACGCTAGCTTTTCGCGACTTTTATAATGGTCATCATAAAGCGTATCTATCATGGTCATTGGACCAGGCAGGGCCCATTTAATGGGTTGCTTGGTTTGCTGACGTAAAAACTTGGCATCTTCAATAAAAACTGACTTTTGGCGAGAAACTGCACCAACAACTGTCGGTACACTGGCCTCATATCGATCACGAATTTTAACGGTTTTACGTTTCTCAAAATCAACGCCGTTGAGGTGCTCAAGAAACGTAGTAACAAAATGTTGGCGGGTTTGCTCGCCATCACTGACAATATCAATACTTGCTTGTTGTTGATCGTGTAATGACAAACGTAAGGCATCTTTTTTGCCCTCAATTAATTCATCACCTTGCAACTTCCAAGGTGACCACAGCGTCTCAGGCTCTGCAAGCCAAGAAGGTTTAGGTAAACTGCCTGCAGTTGAAGTAGGTAACAGGGTTTTGTTAAGGGATCTTTTCATAATAAATGATGCCGTATATTTGGAGTAATTGTTGAATAAAGCTAATAAAGGTAACTATTGAACGTAACTATTAACCTAGTTATTGAGCATAATTAGCAGACCATTGATCAAGCACAGTTTGGTACGGTTTGATAAAGTTCTCTTCAGCAAATTTTCCCTGCTCATTAGCCATCTGGCTACGTTCTTTTCTATCGTAAATAATGTGAGTTAATGAATGATCTAGGTTCTTCAAATTGGGTTGATAGCATTTACCAGCCACAGCATTAGCATTATAAATCTCAGGTCGGTAGATTTTTTGAAAAGTTTCCATCGTGCTGATAGTACTTAACAACTCAAGATTAGTGTAATCATTAAGCAAATCACCAAAGAAGTGAAAAGCCAAAGGCGCAACACTATTTGGTGGCATAAAATAGCGAACCTGTAAGCCCATTTTTTTGAAATATTGTTCAGTCAAAGAAGATTCATTTGGCTGGTATTCAACACCTAATAGGGGATGTTGATTTTCAGTCTGATGATAGGTTTTGGTATCAGAAACACTGAGACATATTACCGGTGGCTTATTAAAGTGTTGCTTGTAAGCGCTAGAATTTACAAAATATTTAAAGAGCTTGCCATGCAGATCGCCAAAATTATCTGGAATGCTAAATTTAGGCTGATTCTTATTATGATCCAACAACAATACGCTGAAATCATAATCTCGCACATAAGAGGAAAAATTATTCCCGACAATGCCTTCAATACGTTTGTTAGTTTTATGATCCACAATATTCGTTTTCAATATTTCAATCGATGGGAAGGTACGGCCACTGCCTTCAATATCGATATTAACTGAAATTATTTCAAGTTCGACAGAATAACGATCTGCTTGGGTATTGTCCCAATGCGCCAAGGCATTAAAACTATTGTCAATCATCTTCAAGGCGTTACGCAAGTTCGCTTGACGGCTACTTCCTCTCGCTAAATTAGCAAAGTTGGTCGTGATACGCGTATTGTCTGAGGGCTGATAATTTTCATCAAGAGAAGTGCTCTTAATAGTAAAGGTGAAGTCTTTATTCATAGTGATCCGGTATCCTATTCCTAAGGTAAAAGCTGAGGTGAAATCTTTAGATAAAAGCTTGAGATAAAACCTACATGTATTTTTTGCTATTGCTAGACTTTCCAGTCTGACTTTCTCAGTCACTGATCTTCACAGTAATTATTGATTTGTGCCTAAGTTCTTATTAATAATCAACGGTAATAATGTCTAGCGTTAATAGCAGAGTAGGTTTTATACGTGGATCGGTAGACGATGAAAAGTGCATTTATTTCACATACAACATGAGGAATATTCATGACCTTTTTTATTCGAATGTTTCTAATATAAGTTATAGTAATCAGCTTGATGCGAACATAACTGCATGTATGCCTTTATGTTCCCCCCTGATTATATTAAAAGGTAAACTAAATGAGTGAATTGCTGTCGTTGATTATATACTGCGCGTTATTAGGTAGTGTCGTTGGTTTTTTGGCAGGACTGTTAGGTATTGGCGGAGGCTTAATTCTTGTGCCAGCGCTGAGCAGTCTTTTACTTCATTTTGAGGTTTTCAACCTTGAACAGGTAGTTATTGGTGCAATTGCAACCTCATTAGCATCGATATTATTCACATCAACGTCTTCAGCAATTGCTCATCATAAAAATAGCAATGTACCCTGGAACCTAGCCCCTTGGATAATGACGGGAGTTGCTCTTGGTGCGCTTATCAGTGGTTTTATGGCAGCACTGTTACCAGAAAAAATTATACGGTTAGTCTTTGCTGTGTGTGCGGTACTCATTGCGTTTAAGATGTTATACAGCAGTACCAAAAGTGACTCTTCAACAGCACGTCAATTACCTAATAAAGGTCTGCTAACCCTTTTTACAACGATTACAGGCGGGTTGTCTGCCATGATAGGTATCGGTGGTGGAGCACTATTAGTGCCCTTGTTAACATTTTTCTCGCTCGATATGAAAAAAGCTATAGGGTGTGCCTCTGCTTGCGGTATTGTCATCGCATTATTTGGTTCAATAGGTTACATCAGCTCAGGTAGTAGTCAATTTGCTTTAGAGGATGGATTTGCTGGGTTTGTATACTTACCTGCCTTATTAGGTATTGTTTGCACTTCTTGGTTTACGGCACCCTTAGGAGCTAAAGCGACACAGTATTTACCCGTTTCAACGATCAAAAAAATATTCGCGGCGTTATTGCTAGCTATGGCTGCAAATATGACTCTACGTTAAAAGAATCGGTAGGGATCGTGGTTTACGCTAGTTGGTGATTGAATGGTCGCCACTGCGACGACAAGTCTATCAATTAATCACAATAAATATGTGATTAGCAGTAAGAGTTGAGGTTACACTCGTTTAAATTTAAAGATGAATTGGTTACTTTAAAGTTATGATTTTAATGTCATGACTTTAAAGTAATTTAGCTATAAAATCAGTTTTCCCATTAGACATGACAGCATGAAAAATAATTTTTATAAAAGCCATGTTTAACTCTATGAATTATAAAACACCCTATTTATTAGTTGAGAATAAAAAGATGTTAATACGCACTTTGTTCGTCAGTTTTATTTGTACCTTGATGTTTGGTTGCGCCAGTTCAAATAACTCCAGTAGCATGTATAGCCCTGGTGAAATCAATTCATACTGGTTTACCAAGAACCTTAAACGAGAGGGAGTGGTAGCCACTGACTCGGGGTTGCAGTATAAAGTTTTAGAGCAAAGTTCTGGTTGTAAACCTGATCCTGATTATAAAGTTACTGTGCACTATAAAATGTTGTCAGCTAAATCTAAAAAAATTATCGACAGTAGTTATCAACGTGGTGGCCCCGATAAGTTTCTGCTATCTAAAATGGTTAAAGGATGGCGTGAGGGCGTACCTATGATGAAGGTTGGTGAAACTTGGGAGCTGTATATCCCGCCTCATTTAGCCTATGGCAGCAGAGGGTCACCAGGATCAGTCGCGCCAAATAGCGTGCTTATCTCGGAAATAACACTTGTTGATGCACATTGTCAGGACTAGCCACTTAAGCAAGTAATAAATGGGGGCAGCGCAAATTTAGATAGAAAATCAAACGCTAAACCTATCAATGAATCACATGAAAGATAAATAGCTGACGCCACGGGGACTCCAAAGCGTCACGCGATGCCAAGTAGAACAATAAACTCCAAGCTATTTAATTCATCACTGACTATGGCCAAAAAATGGCATGAAAATGTAGTCGCCAAGCCAACATACACCCGCTTAATTTACTTTGTTATCAGTATGTAATTAATTTTTTACATGATGCCGTTGGCTTAACGCGAAAAAATAATGAAAAAATCCCCTTATTTGCATAAGATATAGCGATAAATAATATAGGGATTGAAAATTAATATGAAAAAGAAATATTTAGTGGCCGCAATAGCCGCAAGTTTAACGTTATCCGCCTGTATGGTAACCAGTGATGGTATAAAATCATCGTCTGAATTGGCCGCCAGTGATAACGCTAGCAGTAGCATATCAAAGCAATCAACCGAAAATAGTGCTAATAAAGTCTTTAGCCAAAACTACTTATTTAAAGAGTTAGCTAATGGTTTACGTGTATTAGTGGTGAAAACAGACTATCCAGATCTTGTTTCAGTACAAATTCCCGTGTCTGTAGGTGCTCGTGATGAAAACGAAGTTGGCAAAACAGGCTTTGCGCATTTCTTTGAACACATGATGTTTAAAGGCTCAGACAAGTTTCCACAAGATGTTTACTCTGATCTATTTAAAAATGCCGGCGTTGATAATGGTGCATACACCACCAATGATTACACTAATTACCACTTAGATTTTTCTAAAGACCACCTAGATAAAGTATTAGAGATCCAAGCGGATCACTTTAGAAACCTTAAATACACTGATGCACAATTTAAAACGGAAGCATTAACGGTAAAAGGTGAATACTTAAAAAATAATGCTAGCCCTACGCGCAAGTTATTATCAGCAGTGCGAAAAGAAGCATTTGATACCCATACTTATAAACATACCACCATGGGTTTCTTTGAAGATGTCGAAGCAATGCCAAATCAAATTGCTTACGGTCAAAAGTTCTTTAAACAGTTTTATAAGCCAGAATATGTTTCGTTAGTGATTGTTGGTGATGTTGACCCTGCAGCGACTATAGCGATGGTTGAAAAACATTGGGGTACTTGGCAAAAAGGTGATTTTGTTAGTGATATTACACCAGAGCCAAAGCAAGAAGCCGCTAAATATATACATGAAAAGTTTGATGGCTTACCGGGTCATTGGTTATTAGTTTCTTATAAAGGCTCTGATTGGCAGCCGGAGAAAAAAGATCGTGCTGCTTTAGATTTAATTTCTGAATTATATTTTTCAAATAACTCAGTATTGTATCAAGAGTTAGTGGTAGATAAGCAGTTAGCGAGCCAAATGTTTAACTACAACCCTGAAACAAAAGATGCGGGTTTACGTCATGTATTCATTAAAGTGAGTGATGAAAAAGACTTAGCGACCGTGCGCGATGCAGTGAATAATACCTACGCACAAGCACGTACTGAATTAGTTTCAGCGGAAAAGCTTGATAACTTAAAATCTAATTTAAAATATAGTTTTGTCAATGGCTTAGATTCTTCAGAGTCTATCGCTGCAACACTTGCCAGTTATATGCATTTTGATCGTGATCCTGAAACGATTAACCACTTATATAATAGCTTTGATAATATTTCAGCAGAAGATATTCAGCGCATCGCCAATAAATACTTCATCGATGAAAACCGAACAACGGTAACTTTATCAGCATTAGATAAAATTTCTGATTTTGATCAAGAAGTTGACTTAAACGGTGCTGTTGAAAAAATAGAAATGAAAAAGTCTCAACCTAGCGCTGTGCAGTTTTCGGTATTAGATAAAACCAATGACTCGCCGTTAATTGATGTTAACTTCTTATTTTATACCGGTGCTGCCGCAGATCCAGTAGGTAAGAAAGGCGTAGCAGCATTAACCGCGCGTATGTTAACTCAAGGTGGTTCAGCAACGCGTAGTTATAAAGAAATTAAGAAAGGTTTATACCCTTTAGCGGGACGTTTTTCGTCTCAGCTTGATAAAGAAATGATGTCGTTTACGGGTCGTATTCACAAAGACAATGCTACACAGTGGTATGCACTTATTAGTGACCAATTATTGAATCCGGGCTGGCGCGAAGATGATTTTAAGCGTCTGAAAAAAGAGTTAATTGATGGTATTAAATCAGGGCTTAAATCGTCTAATGATGAAGAATTAGGTAAAGAGGTGCTTTATAGCGAACTTTATCAGGGCCATGTGTATGAAAACTTTAATAGTGGTGATTTGTCTGACTTAGCGGAAATTACCATTGAAGATGTTAAAGCTTTCTACAGCAGTCAACTTACGCAAGCTAAATTAAACGTCGGTATTACGGGCGCTATGCCTAGTGATTTAAAAGCACAGTTAATGACCGACTTAACGGCTTTACCTGTGGGCGATGAAAAACGTTTAACTATTGCTAAAGCGCCTGCTTTAAAAGGGCATCATGCGACCATTATCGAAAAAAACGCGGAATCTACTGCAGTATCTTTTGGTTTCCCAATTGATACTATCCGCAGTGACAAAGACTGGGCAGCGCTTTGGTTAGTACGTTCATACTTTGGTGAGCATCGTAGTTCTAACAGCTACTTGTATAAACAAATACGCCAAGCACGTGGTATGAACTATGGTGATTATTCTTATATTGAATATTTTCCACGTGGTATGTACCAAACTAAACCTGACGCAAACTTAGGCCGTTCAAGCCAAATTTTTCAAGTTTGGTTACGTCCGTTACGTTCAAATAATGATGCGCATTTCGCAACACGTGCAGCTTTGTTTGAATTGGACAATTTGATTAAAAATGGCATGAGCGAAAAAGACTTTCAGGCTACACGTAATTATTTAACTAACTATGTACCACAACTTGTTGCTAGCCAAGACCAGCAGTTAGGTTATGCCCTTGATAGTGAGTTTTATCAAACAGAAGAGTTTGTTAAGTACGTACGTGAGCAGTTTACTAAGTTATCGTTAGATGATATTAACCGTGTTATTAAAGAAAACTTACAAACTGATAATATTCATTATGTCTTCATCTCAGGCGATGGTAAAGATATGAAAAAACGTTTGTTGTCTGAACAAGTATCACCGTTAACTTATAACAGTGATAAAGCTGCCGAGCTGTTAGCGACCGATAAAATTATCGAAAGCTACAAGTTAACGCTACCATTTAAAAATGTTGAAGTTATTACTGTAGACAAGGTGTTTAAATAAACCGCGTCCATAACTCAGTATTAACTCGACCTTGATAAAACACCACGCTTGACGTGGTGTTTTTATTTTTAATTTGGTTACGCTGCACGTTACTAAGTAGTCATTAAGTAGTTAGGAAAATAATTGACGAGGGAAGAAAAGACAATAATCCTTTATTATTGTATAAATAATATTTATATCGTATTCTATGCTAACACATTGTAAAGATGATAATATAATTATCAAATAAGGCAACAATATGAATAATCGATTACGTAACCTATGCTTGAGCTTTTTTGTGAGCTTTTTGTTAGGTGGTTGCGATAGTATTCAAGCGCCAAGTAATAAAACTCCTCAAGCCAATATACAAATAGTAAAAGGGAAGGTTTATTATCTCGAGCGAAAGCTATTACCTCCTGGTGCTTCGTTAGAGATAACTTTAGAAGATGTGTCTAAAATGGATATAGCATCAACTAAAATTGCTTCAATAACCCAAAAAATTAGTAGTACCCCACCTTATACTTTTAATCTTGAGTATGATGCAAGTCTTATAAAACCTAATATGCGCTATAACCTGAGAGCGAAAGTTATCTTAGCTGAAAAACTATTAATGACATCGACTGAGCACCTCAACCCATTTAAAGATCCTACTAACATTAATATCAAGTTAAGTAGTGTTGGTCGTTCTTTACCTTTAAATCCAGTTACCAAGTCTGTAGGGAAGTCAGTTGATAATTTAAGTCTCATACATGTTGATAGCGGATTAGCCGTAGTTTCGGTAAATCCGCTTTCAAAGCTAAGTAACACCTATTGGAAATTGATGACATTGAATAACGAAGTAGTCACCATGACAAAACAACAAAAACGTGAAGCATTTATACAACTAAACGATGAGCTTAAAAGTGTAAAGGGTTTTGGTAGTTGTAATCAGTTCCAAGGTGGATTTAAGTTAAATGGTAATACATTGAACTTTACAGCTATTTCATCTACTAAAATGGCTTGTTTGAACAGCAGTAATGTAGAAACTAAGTTTTTAAATGTTTTAGCGCTAACTGGCTATTATTCAATACATGAGCACGACCTAACGCTGCTGAATAACGCTAAAAAGCCAATAGCGACTTTTCAAGCACAATACTTCAACTAATTTTGTATAAATTATAAGGATATCAATATGAAAAATAATATATTAATACCATTTATTACGTTACTAGTAGTAACCAATTTAGTAGCATGTTCAGAAAGCGGAGAGGCACCCGTCAGTGTTAAAAAACTAACATCTACGCAAACAAAAACAGCTAGTAATTCTAAGGTAGAAAAATTTGCTGATAAGATCTTTATTAACGGTAAAATTATTACTGTAAATGATCAACAACCCAAAGCTCAAACTATCGCTATAAAAGATGGTCTTATTATGTATGTGGGTGATTTACGTGGTGTTAAAGCATTGACAGATAAAAATACCGAGCAAGTCGATTTGAAAGGGATGACTATGGTTCCAGGGTTTGTCGATGCTCACGGACATGTTGTCAGTGCAGGTTTACAAGCAGCTAGTGCTAATTTATTGCCTCTTCCTGATGGCCAAGTAAATAGCTTTTTACAGCTTACGGATGCTTTAAAGGCTTGGTCGATAACAAATAATGGTAAGGAATTTATTACTAAAACAGGTTGGTTAATCGGTTTTGGTTTTGATGATTCACAATTAAGCGAGCAAGTATTCCCTACAGCCACTGAACTTGACCTGATCAGCAATGATAAACCCGTGATGATTATTCATCAGTCTGGCCATTTTGGCGTACTTAATAACTTCGCACTTAAACAGGCTGGTATTGTTGATTGTCAAAAAGTTATTCCTGGTGGCGCAATTCGTTGTCAAGCTGATGGTAAAACACCAAATGGCGTGCTTGAAGAAAATGCTTTCTTCGCTACATTGGCACAGTTCCAAAATGGTATTGACACCGCCTTTAATATTGATTTATTCAACCAAGGTATAGCAAGTTTCAGCCGTTTTGGTTATACCACCGCACAAGAAGGCCGCGCATTCTCTTCAACTGTAGGCATTGCTGCAGCACGTGTAAAACAGGGCGATTTGCCTATTGATGTTGCTATTTATTTAGATTACACCGATAAAAATGTACTTGATACATCAGACTATTACACTGGCAGCGGTTATCAAGGTATTAACTATCAAAACGGCCTACGTATCGCGGGCGTAAAGTTAACTTTAGATGGCTCGCCACAAGGTAAAACAGCTTGGTTATCCAAGCCTTATTTTGTACCACCTCAAGGGCAAGATAAAGATTATCTTGGTTACCCTGCAATGACTGCAGAGCAAGTAGAAGTGGAGATTATGGATGCCTTTGCAAAAAATCGACAAGTTATTGCACATTGTAATGGTGATGCAGCGATTGATCGTTATTTAGATGCGATTGAAAAAGCGACTAAGAAATATGGTGAGGCAGATCGACGTATTGTATTAATTCATGGTCAAACGCTGCGCAAAGACCAGATCCCACGTCTAAAAAAGCTATCCATAATTCCATCACTTTTTCCTATGCATACGTTCTATTGGGGTGATTGGCATAAAAGCTCAGTACTTGGTCCTCAACGTGCGGCCTACATATCTCCAACCAGAGATGTATTAGATGCTGGTATGATATTTACTTCACATCATGATGCGCCAGTGGCTTTGCCTGATTCGATGCGAGTTCTTGCAGCTACAGTAACTCGAGTTACTCGCAGTGGAGAAGTGTTAGGTCCTGATCAACGAGTTACACCTTATGAAGGGCTTAAGGCTATTACTATCTGGCCAGCGTATCAACATTTCGAAGAAAAACAAAAAGGCTCAATCGAAGTAGGTAAACAAGCAGATTTTGTTATTTTATCTGCTAACCCTCTCACCATTGACCCGTTAAATATTGCTGATATTAAAGTCTTAGAAACGATTAATAATGGTGTAACGGTATTTAAATTAAATACCGTTACTAAACCTAAAGTTATTGTTGGCTCGGATAAAGATGAAAAAGGTTGTATAGGCTCTGCTGGTTATCAATGGTGCTCCAAGTTAGCGCAATGTATTCGACCTTGGGAGTTAACCAAGCAACATAATGTCGAAAATACGCCTGAAACGTTGACTAGTTTATGTAACTAGACAAAATAAAAGGTAATAAGCTATTTGCAAATTATATTTATCTCAATAATATTAACCACGATATCCTTACGCGACAGTGCTTAAGATAAAGGCTTACATTTAGGCTTAGTTGTCGCTCATACAGGTTTCGTATAAAAGCTAGCCATGATAAGTTGGCGATATTTCAATCAATAACTACACTTGATTTATCATTTTTAAGTGTAGTTATTGAAATCCCTAAGCCTCGCTCATAACAAATCAGTTTATTAAATACGTCTTATTGCCATATTTACAGTGGTAGGGTAACAATGGCGTTTTTTTCTGGCGTAGATAAGGAAATAGGTGTTAATTTTGAACATCAACAGACATAGATTGAAAAGCGATTATTTCAATTATCTCATCTCTTTGCTATCGATATTTGTGCTTATGCTGTCATGCATAATCACTTGTATATTGTATTACACGTACATAGTGAGTAAAGTGAAAACTGGTCTGTCGATGCGCTATTGCAACGTTAGCATCAATTATTCAAAGGCACATTATTAACGCAAAAATACTCTAATTAAGCCAATGAAGAGTCGCTTTATAAGTTTCAACTTGCAATGGTTGAAAGTACTGCTGACATTTATAAGAAACGTTTAATCAATATTAGTTAGCTTATGCGCTCATTAAACAAGCCGATAGCCCGACAAACTAATCGAGAAGATCAATGTAGCGGATATTTTTGGGAAGAGCGTTTTAAATTATAAGCACTTCTTGATTAAGGTGCATTATTGTCGTGCATCGATTAAATTGACTTAAACCCAGTACGCGCTGGTATTAGATCCACACCAGAGCAATCAGACTTCACCAGTATTCAATTATAGATATAAGCAGCGATAAAAGGCGAGCAACCTCAAGTGTTACTGCCGTTAACTGGTAACGAGTACCAAAATAAACCCATAGGTATTCATTTTAGTTTATAGAACTACTTTACACTGGTTGATGAAACAGGACGACTGCTGCGTGATAATAAGCGTGGTGCTATCAACAGTAAAACAGAAAATATTCTAACAAGACTGCACATCAATGGTGAAAGTTGGTTAAACTCACTACAGATTTTAAACGCATATTCGTTTGTGCAGTAGGTACCGCAAACATTTATGTGAATTTAGCGAGCATGTTGATTTGCATCGAGCATGGGATAACGAATGCACAGGTCTGCTTGAATAGCGCATAACCTCACACCAAAGAATAGTTACTTGATGCTATTTTATAATAACGGGTTTAACTCGACTTTAATTGAATAATTTTACAAATTTGCGCTCAGCGCGAAGATAATCCTATTTATTTTATAAATAGATATTTGAATAAGCAAGTAAGACTAACATGTTACTTACAATCATTACTCAGAGTTATCTTAGATGGTATATTTGATACTTTTTAAAAGTAAAAAGAAACAAATATTAGGACTGTTATGGTCAGCGAACATAGATGGCTAGGCTAGAGTTGATTATAATTATTTCTATAAAATAACAAACATTTACTACTGTTGTAAAATGGCTCTTGAAGTATTGTCGCTGTGGCGAGGATACGTACAAAAGAGGTACAGCCACTACCACTGTTTATTCTCTTTTTAGGCGGATAGTTGTCAGACAAATCCTACTGAATTAATTTTAAAATTTTGATTATATTGATTTTATATTTTTTATTTTCTGTCCTGAAGTGTTTTGGATATTTGATTAGTCATCCCTAGAATTATTGTTAGGGATACAGTTGTTGACTGATAAAATAAAAAATAAACCAGTAATTTTTCGCTTTATTTGTCTCTGTAATGATCACTTTATACGCACAAAGCTTCCTCCCATTCATTCCCTTTTTATTTCCTTAGAATATTAATCATTTCTATATTTAGAAAGGGTAGAAGTTATCACTTTAATACGACTTACATAAGTATTTAGTAGAACCTTTAATAGGCTGTAGATCTAGGTCACTACATTTTAATTTTATTTATACTTAAATATTACTTATAAATCAGTATTTTAAGTTTATTTCTGTTAAAAAAAATATAACTTCCTATTAAATGTTGTACGATTTCGTTAAAAGTTGTGGCCAAGTCATAAGTTTGAGTGTATTGTTTTTAAGCACCATTTAGTTCAGTACTGTTTTTTCATGACAGCGCTGTCTTTTGATGACAGCGCTGTCATTTTATAGCGACGCTGTCTCATGGAGCAACAGGTTAAGCCAATGATTTATCTAGTTTATAAAATGGATTTTGGCAACTAGCATCGTTAAAAACGCTTGCTAGCGTGTGCTGTATATTGGCGAAGGTATAAATTATAAAAATAAATAACCCTAATAAAAGCCAGTTAACTGGCCACCACACAGAGGTAAGTATGAAAAGATTATTAACAGCATGCGCAGTAACCGCCGCTTTAGCTTCTACACAAGTATTAGCAGAAGCACCAGGAAAACCGACACTTACAGAACAATACGCCAACTACAACGGTAAAGGCTTTGTTACGGTTTCTGGTGAAGCTGGAGCATACAAATCACTTGTTACACGTGTTGATGTTGTGGATTTACCTGTTACTTGGTCCCCAGCTTGGAGCGGTGAAGCAGCAACATCATGGCAAGTTCTTGTGAATGGCGAAGTTGCCGTTTCAGGCACTGGTGCAGGTGGTAGTGCGATTGTTCCAATCACTAGTGGCGGCCTAAAAGAGATCGTTGTGCGTTTATGTAATAATGATGGTTGTGTTGAAAGTGCTGCAGATAAAGCTATTATTTCAGATACCGATGGCTCTCATTTAATGCCGCTTGGCGAACAAGTTGATTCTGAAAATACTAATTATGCACAATCTCAAGACCAAATTGTTGGTACTTACTTTGTTGAGTGGGGCATTTATGGTCGTAAATATTTTGTTGAAAACGTACCTGCTAATAATTTAACACATATTATATATGGCTTTATCCCGATGTGTGGTGAAAACAAATCACTTAAAGATGGTAATGCATCTGGTTGGAGTGTACTTCAAGCTGACTGTGCACAAAGTGAAGATTATGAATTAGTTATTCATGATATGGGCGCTGCTTTTTGGCGTCAAAATGGTGCTGTTAAAGCCATGAAAATTGATGGAACAGCGGTAGGTTATGGTGAAGTTGGTATGGGTAACTTTGGTCATTTAATGGCGCTTAAGCAAGGTAATCCTCATCTTAAAATCGTTCCATCAATTGGTGGTTGGACACTGTCAGACCCGTTTTACGGTTTTACTGATAAAGCAAATCGCGATACGTTTGTTGCTTCTTCTAAAGAATTCTTAAAAACATGGAAATTTTTTGATGGTATCGATATCGACTGGGAATTTCCTGGCGGCGGTGGTGCACAAGCTTCATTAGGTGACCCTATTAATGACGGTCCAGCTTATGTCGCTCTAATGAAAGAGCTGCGTGTAATGCTAGACGAATTAGCTGAAGAAACTGGTCGTGAATATGAATTAACGTCTGCTATTGGTGTAGGTTGGGATAAAATTCAAGATGTTGATTATGCTGCTGCGGCAGAATACATGGATAACATCTTTATGATGTCATATGACTTTTATGGTGCATGGGGCAGTGAAACCGGCCATCAAACAGGTCTTTACTGTGGCGCACATATTTCTGCTGATAAATGTGCCGGTACAGGTGAGTTTGGTCCAACAGCGGTTACTGATAAAACTAAACCTGGAAACTTAGGACGTGACTCTTATGCGCCTGCAGGTATGCCAGAGTATACAACAGCTAATGCAACACGTTTATTATTAGAGCAAGGGGTACCAGCCCATAAATTAGTTGTGGGTGCAGCAATGTACGGACGTGGTTGGACTAATGTTCAAATGGTTAATGGTAGCCCAATTGGTGCTGTAGGTAATCTTGTAGATAGCTCAGAAAATAATCCCTTAGTTGCTGAGGGTGGCGAAGGAACTTCAGTTGATGAAGCTGCATGGGCATGGGAAGCTGGTATCATGGATTACCGTGGTGCGTTGAAATTCATGACAGCAAATTCAAATGCTCAGTATGTTTGGGATAACCAAGCTGAAGCATCATTTATTTGGGATGAAGTAAGTAGTACGTTAATAACATTAGATACGCCGCGCTCAATTGAAGCAAAAGGTGTGTATTTGCAAGCACAAGGGTTAGGTGGAATATTCTCTTGGGAAATCGATGGTGATGGTGGTACTGCAGCGGAACGTACACTAAATGCGATGAATAAAGCGGTAGGTAATACTGAAGGGATTACCGATTGGGGAGTAACGCCGACGCCGACGCCAACGCCGACGCCAACGCCGACGCCGACGC
>CAJWZC010000012.1 GCA_913049915.1 uncultured Colwellia sp. | reverse complement strand
TTAAACTCCTCTTAAGTAGCAAAAATTATTGTTAGTTCTATCTCACTATGGGGCACTTAGCGAGATAGGTTTATGGTCAGTATTTACCTATAGAGCCATTAGTGTTTCTTTCACTAACGGTATCCATTCCAACAATACGGCTACTTTTTTGCCATATTAAAGTTAATTTATATCTTAAAAATAATTTTAATATGGACTGCTATTTATATTTATTTAGTACAAGTCTATTCAAAGCTATATTAAGCACTTCAGCATTGACTCTTTTAATCTTTATTTAAAGACCGTTGTTGACAAAATCAATTTAAAGCGGATTTTAGCCTATTTAGCTCAATGATTATGCTGTCATTTTTCTTTCAGGTATACCTAGCCCGAGCAATGCATTGAGTATTTTAACATTCGCCAATACCTCGTTAATTTGCACGCTATAAAAGCGAAGCGATAAGGTACCACTGATTAATGTTTTGTAGCGAAACATAGCAGTTTTGATAGCGACCCAGCATTATAGCCATTCTCTCTTTTTCACTACGCGAGTGTCTCTACTTATAATACCAGTACTCCCATCGTTTCTCGTATGCTCAATTCATCGACACTTCTGATATTTTTCTATCAACACGGTTGAGTAAGCCAGATAACATTTCACAATCACCAAAGACTTTTAGGCCTGTAGAATTAAGCGCTATATGATGTATTGGTTTATTCGATTTTTTGTAATAATTGATTTTAACGTTTTTTGGTCTTTTGCTAATACTCGAATAATTGGGGCTATGCAGTGGTAAATGCATCAAGATAAATATTGAGTCGATAAAGCCTTGAAGTGCACGTAATGGTAAAATATCCCCTTCACAATCTACGCTGTTTGAATAGTAACATCCGATAACTTAAACCCTCGTCCAAGTTTACTGTGGTGTTTACTGCAATACCATCCGTCGGTAGTTAAATCATCAATCCAGAAAGTAATAGCGCCTCACTGAATTAATACTCGGTTGTATTGCCACCAGTTGGTTATTTTATGCTTTGAATTTTCCATCAGATAAGACTTATTTATTTTGTATTAAATTATCTGAACAGTTGTTTGATGAAAAGTTTAATTATTTAGTAAGCAATGCTTAAAAGGTATGTTATTTGTAATATCTTCCTTACTAGATTTATCGTCAATGCGCTCAAATATATAAGTAAACTGCCCGTTATCCAATGAATCAACCATTTCCGCTCTAATAGGATTCAAGTCAACATAAGCCATGCAAACTAACACCACCTTTTCATTTAATAATGCTTGTTATTTAAAGCGCTCTTCCCAAAACCTGACTTTATAATTATTTTAAGTATTGGATTTACGCGCAATATATTCATTAAGGTTAAGTATAAAACAGGAGAAGTCAGCCAACCTCATTCGTCATTTAATCACGATTTCTTGCGCGTTATCAACCACCGCTTGGTAACTACATTTATCTTCAAATAACAGGTCAATTAAAGAATGACTATGATAAAGCTTCAACCAACGCTGACAGACTTCTTCATTATTCACGTTTTAGCTTCACTTTTATCGATGTAAACAACTAAATGGTAGTTTTTAGACATAACCGCATAAGCTTCTATGTCAATAGCAAATAAAGTACTTAAAGACGGAATGCAGTCCATAATTCATTACCTACGGTACTGATATTTTTGTTGGTTTTAGGGGGCAATACAATAAAGGTAGCACGACTAATACAGCGAGACATTAGATGATAATAATGTATATTTTGGAGGTAAATTTGCTTACTGCGTGATTGAGTCATTATTAAAGCCACCACAGAAAATAAAAGGTTTATTAACTATAGTGGGTTGTTTAATATTTGACGATAAAGTTTAGGTGTCCTACTTTATATTTTTTAACCCCACTGCGATGACTCGATTAGAAGTTTAATGTAATACCAACAGACGGTAATGGCATATCAGGAAACTGGTAGTCTTTTTCATAACTAGAGTAGTCTTTATTGTATTCAAACTCCTGTATTGTTTTAGAGCTATATAAATTAAGTACCTCAAAGTAAATCCTTGTATTTAAGCCCATGAGTTCAGTTTGGTAATCTACGCGTAAATCTAGTCTATGGTACATTTTTACTTGTTCACCATTGAAAACGCCATATTGCGGTACATAAAATAATGGCTCTTGGTCGTCACCTTCATAATAAGGCGATGCACTGACTACATCGGTATAACGTCGACCACTTTGTAAGCGCCATTTTAATCCCGCTTGCCATTGCTCTGAAAACTTGTAGTCGAGTACTAGGTTGGCAACCCAAGGTAAATCAAATTCAGCATTAAAAACTTCCTTGGTTAGCGGGTTATCTCGCTCTGTTTTGCTGTAGGCAATACTTGCCCAACCAAACCACTTATCACTCAATTGTTTATTAATAAGCAGCTCAATTCCGTATGATGATCCACTGGCAACATCTAAATATGTGAGAGTATTATTAGGTATTACTTGGTCGGGGGCGGTGATTTGTGCATCAGGGTTGGCAACAATTAAGTTGTCAAAATCTTTGTAGTAAATTTCGGTACGCAGTTTCCAACCATTAATAAGTTTATTATCAATGCCAATTAAAAAATGATCAGAGCTACTTGCTTTTAATAATTGATTACCTAGCTCTTGGGTTAATAAACGATAATCATCTACCCACTTATGATGAACACCGTAAGCAAATCGTAGGCTATTTTCTTGGTTTATTTGCCAGCGAATATTTGCCCTAGGCTCGAGATAAAACTCATCATTTCGATTAGAGCCTATAGCTGAAAAACCAAACTGATAACTTAACGATTCACTTAACTGACTATCAATACTGGTATAAATATTATATTCATTAGTTTTAATTGAGCCTACTTCAGCAAAGGTTGAGCTAAAATAACTTGGCGGACACATTTCAAACTCAGTGTTACAAGGCAATAATCGTCCTGAATTAGTATAGTCAACATCAGTACTACTTACATGTGCACCAAAGTTAACGGTCAAGTTCTCACCAAAATATTGGTTGTCACTCTTTACTATTATTTGGCTTATATCAGCTTGCCAAGCAAAAATTTCGCCTTCTCGGTCTTGTTGACTTGTTTGTAATAAGTTTACGCTTGATTGCCCACTTATTATGTCACCTCGATACTCCCAGCTTATTGCTTGGCTGTCATAATAAGTAGCAAAACGAATGCCACTGGCGAGATCGGGATTTTTCTTAATATCTCGACCGTCTTCATCGAAGGCTATTTCAATATAATCTTTAGCGCCACTCGCTGAGAAACGCAAAATATTGTCGTAATCAAGCTCCCATATAAACTTCGTTTGATAATCGCGATTACGAGGTGGTACGGCAAATGAAAAATCTTCATCTTCTATAAAATTATCAACATAGGTATGCACTAAACTTTCACGATAGGATACATAAAAAGCGCTATTTTCGGTAATACCTTGCTCATATAAAAAACCACTGCGAAATAAGCTTAAGTCGAGCACACGTTGCGGATTATCACCATTAGGATCGCGTAGTGTTGTTAAAATCACACCGCCGTTAGCGTTAGTATATTGTGGAGACCACGCTGCGGCTTGTAATTCAAAGCTCTCAATTAATAGTGGGTTATAAACACTTAAGCCATCATTGTGGAAAACATAGCCCATATTAAGCCCATCTGTTAAGTAAAGGTTGTCTTTACTTGAACTACCTCTTATTGCTGGCTCAGCTACGGGACCCCCGCTATTAGATGTGGCTAATATTACCCCAGGTAATGCTTCTAATCCTTTTAGCGGATCCCCACCTGTTCCAGGTAAGGTTAATAATTTTGATGAGCTGATTTTAATACTACTTTGTTCAGTATTAACCACACTAATTGTTTCTATTTCTTTTTTCGAGGGGGTAGCTTTATCTGTTGAATTATCTTGTGCATACGCGTTCATCGATAAGGTGATAGTGATAAATAGTAGTATTTTTTTAGTAATTATTTTTGTTGATTTATGCATTATTACATTCTTTTTAGTTGTGTTTAGTGACTTTTCTATACGGCAGCATATTATTCTGGTTTAATTAAACTATTGATTTTGAACGAATGGGCAGTATTTTGTATGAATGGGCAGTTTCCACTTGGCCAAATTAATCCTTTTAAGTATTTCATTGGTCTAGCGTGTTTTTTTGCAGTGTTATTTACCTTCATGGATGAGCATAATGGTAGAGCTGTGTGGGCTATCTTTGGGCAATGGCTGTTACAAACAAATGGCGTAATGGCGCTTTTTATCGGTAGCCACCTTTTATTAAGTCGAATGAGCCTTTCACTAAAACCTTGGGAAAATCTACTTTTTTCAGGCTGTATTGCGACAATTATTTTTACACCTTTCTCTTTACTTATTGATGTTTACATTGAAAAAGATACTGTGTTTGATACCGCGTCTTTAGTAAATGAATGGTTGATGATGGCTCCACCAGCTATAACATGTTGGGTTATTGTAAATTTACCTTGGTTGATGGGTATTAATTTTAATTACTCTAACAAAGTAGATTTATCTGATAGTTCTACGGTAATTAATAATAAAATGATGGCTACTCGTTTCACTCAACAGGATAATCAATCAGACCAAAAAACTATTCAATCCGACTTGATAAAGTCTATTCATAGTGAAGGTATTAATAGAGTTGGATATATTGATAAGTCAGCGCTAAAAGTGCCTAAGAGTGATGAGTTAACAGGTGCTTTGTTACCTGAAGTATCTATCGATGATGATTTTACCACAATAATAAATCGTACCGGGGCTCATAATATTTTATCGTTAAAGTCTGAGTTACATTATTTATCTGTGATCACCGCAGGTAAAGAGCAATTAATTCTCTATTCATTAAAAGCGGCTATTCGCTTACTCGAAACTCAATATCAATTACCTATAGGTGGGCAAGTACATCGCTCTTATTGGGTAAATCAAAGCCATGTAGTCTCTTTACTTAAACAAGGTAGAGAAGGGCGCTTATTATTACCTTGTAATTATTATGCGCTAGTTAGTCGTGCGCATATGGTCAGAGTTAAAGCGTGGTTTTAAATTATAATATCACACCTATTTAAAGACAAAATAATAGAAACCCACTGATATAACAAAGATTAACATCTTAACTACCGTTAAAGAAACATGAATCAATAAGGTTAGAGTAAAGCTAAAGTTTGCTGACTTTAATCAAACTACTGTTGAGAGACAAAGGCATGAATGTATCAGGCACTGTTTACACGTTTACTGTTCAAGGTATATAGCCAATCAAATCAGCGTGGCATTCGTTGGGTAGGATTAACCTTAGGGTTTGCTGATAGTAGTAGTGAAAGCTAACAGATGTTATTTTTACTGTAGTCTTTATAACCATTGCATTAAATTATTGCTTACATCGGTAAGCTAAAATATTTCGTTTCTTTTATTCCTAATAGGCTGCTATTGCTCAATTGGTCGCCTTACCTTGTTTTATTCTTTTTGCGTACAATAATACTAAAATGTAATGAAACGAGTATTACGTGGTCATGTATTGCTACACCTTGGCAATGAGGTTGAACAAATAGCTGTTTGTGCAACATTTATCCAAGAATTGCGTGAAAGTTATGAAATTGATTGGTATCTTCAAGCTGAGCTTGCGTATAATAAGCAGCATAAAAAGAACAAGCTAAGAAAATTCGTTTTTTATAATACCCTTGTTATTCCTGTGATAAAGTTTCGGGTATAAGGCTAAAGCCATAATGAACGTAGACCCTAATTAAAATAGACCTAAATCGATTTGTAGAGTATCCCATGATTAAAAGCACCGCTGAAGTCCGTCAGGCATTTTTAGATTTTTTCTCCACTAAACAACATCAAATAGTTAAAAGTAGCTCACTAGTTCCAGGTAATGATGCAACGTTATTATTTACCAATGCGGGTATGGTTCCTTTTAAAGATGTTTTTTTAGGTGCTGAAAAACGTAGTTATACACGAGCAACCTCGGCACAGCGTTGTGTACGAGCGGGTGGTAAGCATAACGATTTAGAAAATGTTGGCTATACAGCACGTCATCACACATTTTTCGAAATGATGGGTAACTTTAGTTTTGGAGATTACTTTAAAAATCAAGCTATTAGTTATGCCTGGGAGTTTTTAACCGGCGAGTTAGGCTTAGTAAAAGAAAAGTTATTAGTCACCGTATATGCCACTGATGAGGAAGCATTCTCTTATTGGAGAGATGAGATTGGCGTACCTGAAGATAAAATAATTCGTATTGGTGATAAGTCAGCGAATAAAAAATATGAATCAGATAACTTCTGGTCAATGGGTGATACAGGGCCTTGTGGGCCTTGTTCTGAAATATTCTATGATCACGGTGAAGACATCTTTGGTGGGCCACCAGGCTCACCAGATGAAGACGGTGATCGTTTCATAGAGATATGGAACATAGTATTTATGCAATTTAACCGTCAAAGTGACGGTAGTATGGAACCACTACCTAATCCATCAATTGATACTGGTATGGGCTTAGAGCGTATTTCTGCAATTATGCAAAATGTACACAGCAACTATGAAATTGATATTTTTCAAGCGCTCATTAAAGATACTGCCACATTACTCGATTGTAGTGACCTTGAGCATAAATCACTGCGTGTTATCAGTGATCATATTCGATCATGTAGCTTTTTAATTATTGATGGTGTTGTACCATCAAATGAAGGCCGAGGTTATGTACTCCGTCGTATTATTCGTCGTGCTATTCGACATGGTCATAAACTAGAAGCCACAGGACATTTCTTCCACAAACTAGTATCTTCATTAATTGCTCAAATGGGAGAAGCCTACCCAGAGTTAGCTCAGCAACAAGCAATAATTGAAAAACTATTACGTATTGAAGAAGAGCAATTTGGTCGTACTCTCGATCGAGGTATGATTTTATTAGAAGATATCTTAACTAACTTATCTAGCGATATCATTAACGGTGATGACGTATTTAAGCTTTATGATACTTACGGTTTTCCTGCTGATTTAACGGCAGATATTGCTCGGGAACGTAACTTGAAAATTGATCAAGATGGTTTTGATGTTGCGATGAAGCAACAGCGAGAGCGTGCCCAGCAAGCAAGTCAATTTGGTACTGATTATAATCAACAACTTAAATCTGATCAAAAAACAGCTTTTAAAGGCTACGACAATGATTCATATTCAGCAACTGTGGTTGAGCTATTTAATAGCAAAGATCAAGAGCCAGTAAGTCAATTAAACTCAGGTGAACAGGGTATTGTGATCTTAGATCATACACCATTTTACGCTGAATCAGGCGGTCAAGTAGGTGATAGTGGTTTATTACACCTTGACGGCGGAGTCTTTGAAGTAACAGATACTATTAAATTAGGTAATGCTTTTGCTCATAGAGGTACAGCGACTACTGATATAGGCTTAAATCGACGCGTAAAAGCCGAAATTAATGTTCAGCGCAGAGCGGCTATTATTAAAAACCATACTGCAACGCATTTATTACATGCAGCTTTACGTAAAGTATTGGGGGAGCATGTAACTCAGAAAGGTTCATTATGTGATAGTGATAAATTACGTTTTGATTTCTCTCATTTTGAAGGGGTTACCGCTCAAGAATTATATACTGTTGAGCAAATGGTTAATGATGAAATACGTCATAATCACTCAAAACAGACTGAATCTATGTATATTGAAGAAGCTAAAGAAAAAGGTGCTATGGCACTCTTTGGTGAGAAATACGATGATGAAGTGCGTGTAGTAACCTTAGGTGATTTTTCAATAGAGCTTTGTGGCGGTGTGCATGTTAATAGGACAGGCGATATTGGTTTATTAAAAATTATTTCTGAATCAGGTACTGCTGCTGGTGTTCGTCGTATTGAAGCGGTTACGGGTAAAGGTGCACTTCATTTTATTAATCAACAGACGGCTTCTTTAGCAAATATTGCATCGTTAGTTAAAAGTGATATCACTAATGCGAGTAGTAAAGTTGAGCAATTGGTTAGTCGCTTTAAACTATTAGAAAAAGAAAATAGTCAACTAAAGCAGGAGCTTGCTGCACAAGCGGGATCTGATTTAGTTAATAATACCATTGAAATTAATGGCGTTAAGGTACTCATTGCTGATTTAGGTAGTGTAGAAAGCAAAGCACTTCGTGGCATGGTTGATGAACTTAAAAATAAAATGCAATCAGGTGTCATTATGCTGGCAACAGCTAATGGACCTAAAGTAGGCTTAATTGCTGGTGTTACAAAAGATTTAATTGGCCGTATAAAAGCAGGCGAATTAGTTAATATGGTGGCCCAGCAAGTAGGCGGAAAAGGTGGCGGTCGTCCTGATATGGCACAAGCGGGTGGTACTCAACCTGAAAACATAACTTTAGCACTTGAAAGTGTCTCTGCATGGGTAACAGAAAAATTAGCTTAGCTCTATACCTATTAACAATCAAAGTGCAGGATTTCAGATGCAATTAAAATAACTTTAAGTAAGGAGGATAGTTTAAGTATAGTCACTCTATGATTAAACTATTTAACGCTTGATAAAGCGATTTACCTCCATCAAAGAAGCGCTTGAGCAATATCACTCCATCGTTACTGTGATTTATAAAGGAGTTATCATTATTTTGTCAAAGCACTTTTAGTTAAAATTGCTCAAGCACTCTGAAATCTGTATTTTGAATGATAATCGCCTTTAGGCAAGACATTGATGAAGAGAGTAGTTATTTTATTATCGAAAGTAGTAAGGTAGCTTAAAGCTATTGTCAACCAGCCCTTTGGGATAAGCTGAGCAAAGGGCTGGTTATTATATTTTTTAATGGGTATGACCGTTAATAAAAAATGTGCTTTATGATGATTGCCTCAAGTTTCCTGACACGAGTCTCTTCAAGTTGATCGGGTAGAATTGCTAAAAAATTAGTCAGTAGTATTTAATCAGTAACGCCACTCATGATAAAAAAGGAAGCACTTGCTTCCTTTTTTGACTTTTACACATGTTATAAATAGATTATTTTAACTATTGAATGTTACTACTTTGTTACTAACTAAGAAGAATTATGAAACATTATAATAGAACACAGATTTTGTAGTAAAAATAAGCTATAAAACTATTAAAGGATATGGAAATCTTGCTAAAATAGGATAGATTAATAGCGTGACAATATCTTTTGTTGCTTATTATCGAAGCTTCATTAGAAACGATCATCGGATATGGTGTTTTTAATGAATAATAACTTTTTAAAAAATTGACTCTTAGTTATAGTGAATGGATTAAAAAGTAGCTATTCGAATATATTACTAGCTTATATATATTTATTTAGTGATCTCACTTTAAAGGGTAAGGAAGAAAATATGCTTATATTAACACGACGCGTAGGTGAAACTTTAATGATTGGTGACGAAGTTACCGTGACTGTTTTAGGCGTTAAAGGAAATCAAGTAAGAATAGGTGTTAATGCGCCAAAAGAAATCTCAGTGCACCGTGAAGAAATTTATATGCGCATTCAAGCCGAAAAGGGCGATACTGAAGTTTCAGACAATAAAGTTCTATAAATCTATTATTATTAAGTTGATTCGTAGATTCTTTTGACCATAGCCGTTATATAAAGTGTTATTTATCACTTTATATAACGGCTAAAAAACACCGTCCAGGCGGTGTTTTTTTATACTTCGCGTTTACTTAATGATTAAAAAACAACATATTTGATTGAATTGTCAGCAAATAGAAAGTTATAGTAAATAAATACTAAATATTGTTTGACTTATTTTTAGAATCCCTTATTATTCGCACCCATTGGAGAGGTAGCCAAGTGGCTGAAGACGCTTACCTGTTAAAGGAATGTCTGGTTTATACCCGGATAGAGTGTTTTTTCTAAAGTTGTTTTAATAAGCATTAGTACTCAACAATATAGTAGTAGAAGAAAATGGAGAGCTGGCCGAGTGGCCGAAGGCGCTCCCCTGCTAAGGGAGTAACGGTTTTAAATCCGTTCGAGAGTTCGAATCTCTCGCTCTCCGCCATATTATCATTACAGGTAATAATGGTTGTGTAGAAAATCTTTACTATCTTTAGACTAAGATATAAAAAATAGTTCATGAGGGCGTGTAGCTCAGCTGGATAGAGTACCTGGCTACGAACCAGGCGGTCGCAGGTTCGACTCCTGCCACGCCCACCACTTTATTCAAGTGGTTAAATAATGAAGGCAGCTATTGTTAAAGCTGGATAAAATTTTATACTTCGGGCGCGTAGCTCAGCTGGATAGAGTACCTGGCTACGAACCAGGCGGTCGCAGGTTCGACTCCTGCCGCGCCCACCATATTAAAAGCCCTTCCTTTTAGGAAGGGCTTTTTTCGTTTAAAGAGCTAAATATGTATTGGCTAATACTTGAAGCTGCCTAGCTTTATATTTAATAGAAAGTCGGTTATGACTGAATCTCTATGGAGGTAGGTTTGACTCTTGAAGCGCCTACCATCTCGAAAGCTCGTTGCTTTAGGGTACTAAGTATAGAGTCCCTGATACATAATACTAGATAGCCTGTATCAAATAGAAAATTGGCAACGAGCCAATCCCTTTGCGGTTTGTAGTTAGAATATTGCCGCATTAATCTAATCTAAAAATAAAAAGTTTTATTTTTAGATTAGATCTCTTCGTTTAAAAACTAGCTATATAAATATACTGTTGTTTAAATCAGCTTGTTCGCCTCTATGATGCAGATAGTAATTATAGATTAGGACGCCTGTTAGCTTAACTGTTTAGTTCTAGGGGTGATTACCATAATGAGTATCCACTTCAAAGAAGTCATGCGTTAATTGTATTTAAAGTACAAGAACAGCAATAAGAATAAATAATTATCTCGCCAGAATATTCATTTCATTCTAAAAGTAAATAACCTGCAGTAGACAGGTTATTAATGGTAAAATTTCGGCATCAATATGAAGAGGGTTTTGATTGTTTAGTCTCCTCTTTGCAGGGACTTTTATCTATCAATACATCGATAATTTATAGAGCTAGATAATAATTTTACTAACTTTATATACTATTCTAAATCTTAATTATCTTTTTTAACTACCTATGTCTTCGTATAAATATACAGCGAGAGTGAATGTAAGTGTTACTATTGTATACTGTATAAAAAGTTTACTTATCTAATTGTAATACCAGTTATTCATGGATTTGATATTGTATACAGTATTTAAAGTATGCAAAATAGTATGTATATTTCGTCTGTTATGGTGAATATTCATTGATTTTTGGGTTGACGTTAAGTTATTTTTATGAAACAGCATTAAATTGTTTGCAATATAGGTATTGGAGTGATTATTCTAATCACAATATTTTTTGAACGAGAAATAATGATGGACAATATGCAGCAGCAATTTATAGAAGCTGGAACACTGATGTTGGCGGGAATGGTATTTGTTTTTGCATTTTTAGGTGTATTAATTGTTTTTATTAATACGGTATTAGCAAAACTGTCGGTAAAATTTCCAGACCCTATTGTCGTGCCACATTCTCGACCAAATAAAAAGAGTAAGAGCACAACTAACGGTGATATTTCACCGGCAGTTGTTGCTGCAATTAGCGGAGCGGTAAAACGTTACCGATCTCAACATGGCCAAGATAAATAAGCTTGACCAAAATTGAAACTCTTCATCGCTATTGTAATTTAAATTTTAGATAAAAGGGCATTAACATGAGTAAGCCATTAGGTATCACTGAAGTTGTCTTAAGAGACGGACATCAATCAATTTTAGCCACTAGGCTTCGTTTAGCTGATATGTTGCCAATCGCAGCAACTCTAGATGACGTTGGTTATTGGTCAATTGAATCTTGGGGTGGTGCAACGTTTGATTCATGTATTCGTTACTTAGGTGAAGATCCATGGGAAAGAATTAGAGCGCTTAAAAAAGCAATGCCTAAAACCAAGCAGCAAATGTTATTCCGTGGTCAAAATATACTAGGTTATCGCCATTACGCTGATGATGTTGTAGAAAAATTTGTTGAACGTGCGCATATTAATGGTATTGATGTTTTTCGAATTTTCGATGCCATGAATGATGTTAGGAATTTGCAAACATCTATTAAGGCCGCCGTTAGGGTTGGGGCGCATGCTCAAGGTACGTTAAGTTATACTGAAAGCCCAGTGCATAAACTTGCGGGTTGGTTAACAATGGCCAAGCAGCTTGAAGATATGGGCGCTCATTCTCTTTGTATTAAGGATATGTCTGGGTTATTAAAGCCTTATGATGCTGCTGAATTAATTAGTCGCTTAAAAGAGACCGTCTCATTACCTATTGCTTTACATTGTCATGCAACAACCGGTTTGAGTCTTGCTACTCAAATGAAGGCGATTGATAGCGATATTGATGTAATAGATACTTCAATTTCTTCGATGAGTATGACTTATGGCCACTCACCAACGGAAACTATTGCTGCTATTGTTGAAGGTACTCCACGAGACTCAGGTCTTAATGTTGAAAAAATGGCAGAGGTTGCCGCTTATTTTCGTGATGTTAGGCAGAAATATTCTGAATTTGAAGGCAGTTTAAAAGGTGTTGATGCCCGTATTTTAACGGCACAAGTACCTGGTGGCATGTTGACGAACATGGAAAACCAGCTGAAAGAGCAAGGTGCATCTGATAGATTTGATGATGTTTTAACTGAGATCCCCAAAGTCCGTAAAGACTTAGGATATATTCCTCTAGTAACCCCCACATCGCAAATCGTAGGTACACAAGCGGTTCTTAATATCTTAACCGGTGAACGTTATAAATCTATAACAAAAGAGACTGCTGGTGTATTAAAAGGTGAATATGGCGCTACTGCAGCTCCGGTTGATGCTGAACTACAATTACGCGTTTTAGATGGTAAAGAAGTCATCACTTGTCGTCCGGCTGACTTATTAGATCCTGAGGTAGATAAACTATCTGATGAATTACAAGCTTTAGCGAAAGAGAAAAATATTAACTTAGCGGATGAAAGTATTGATGATGTATTAACTTATGCATTATTCCCGCAGATAGGTTTGAAATTTCTAGAAAATAGGAATAATCCAGCGGCTTTCGAACCTATTCCGACTAAAGTGAGTAGTAATGCTAAAGCTTCTGTAGAGTCAAATACGGTAACTTCGACAGAAAACTATGCCGTTAGTGTTGATGGCAAGATTTATGATGTAATTGTTGCGCCTGGAGGCTCTATTGATACGATAACGCATCCTGCCGGTGATGATGCAATGAAACAATCAGCATCTATCACAGCAGAAGAAACGTTAAATGCACCACTAGCGGGTAACATCTTTAAGGTATTGGTTCATGAAGGTGATTATGTAGAAGCGGGTGATGTCGTTATTATAATGGAAGCAATGAAAATGGAAACTGAAATTCGGGCAGTTTCAGCAGGCGAAATAGTCTCATTATTCACCAGAGAGGGCGATTCAGTTGCCGTTGGTGATGCCTTACTTAGTTTTTCATAGGAGGTCACATGGATTCATTAATAAAATTATGGCTTTCAACTGGTTTAGCTAATTTTGAGTTAGGCCAAATAGTGATGATGTTAGTTGGTTGGGGCTTACTTTATCTCGCTATTGCTCGAAACTTTGAACCTTTATTGTTATTACCTATGGGCTTTGGTGCGATTTTAACTAATATTCCTATTGCAGGCTTTTCAGAAGTAGGTGGTTTATTACATTATATCTACTATGCGGGTATTGATACCGGGATTTTTCCACTCATTATCTTTATGGGTGTTGGTGCTATGACTGACTTTGGTGCCCTTATCGCTAACCCAAAAACGTTGCTTTTAGGTGCAGCAGCACAGTTTGGTATATTTGCTACTCTGTTTGGTGCTATTGCTTTAAATTATGTACCAGGTATAGAGTTTACTCTAAAGGATGCTTCAGCTATTGCTATTATTGGCGGAGCTGACGGGCCTACGGCTATTTTTCTTGCCTCAAAGTTAGCTCCTGAATTATTAGGCGCTATTGCTGTCGCAGCCTATTCTTATATGGCATTGGTACCAATTATTCAACCGCCTATCATGAGAGCATTGACCACTGAAGAAGAACGTAAAATCGAAATGAAGCAGTTACGTCCAGTCACTAAAATTGAGAAAATTATTTTCCCTCTGGGTGTTTTAATGATGACAATTTTCTTTTTACCTTCAGCAACACCATTAGTAGGTATGTTTTGTTTAGGTAACTTGATGCGAGAGTCAGGTGTTGTCGATCGCTTAAGTACTACTGCACAAAATGAATTAATTAACATCACCACTATTTTTTTAGGGTTGGGAGTCGGTTCAAAACTCAGTGCAGAAGCCTTTTTAAATGTAGAAACACTCGGTATTTTGGGCTTAGGTGCGGTAGCATTTTCAATTGGTACTGCTTCAGGAGTCTTAATGGCGAAAACCATGAATAAGTTATCTAAAGACCCCATTAACCCATTAATTGGTGCTGCAGGTGTTTCAGCAGTACCTATGGCTGCACGTGTTGCCAACAAAGTTGGTTTGGAAGCTAATCCACACAACTTCTTGTTGATGCATGCAATGGGACCTAATGTTGCTGGTGTCCTTGGCTCAGCCGTAGCTGCGGGTATATTATTAGCCTTAGTGGGTAGTTAGCATTTAAGTTATGCAATGTTAGTCTTTAAAAACCGAGCAGTGCTCGGTTTTTTTATGCTCAAGAATATTGAATAAAGAGGAAGAAACATAAGTCAAACAAAGTGAAAACGACTAAAGAATAATTCTGACTAGTATATTAAGTAAGGTCGTCATAAAATACGATTACTTACTATTTAAGGATTATATAAGTTAGTCATGAAACTCCCCCTCATTATACTTAGTGTATTAATAGCGCTTACCGCCTGTACAAGTTCGAGCACTGGTCGTAAACAAGTGATGTTATTTTCTGAATCTGAGCTCGATAAAATGGGCGCAGCTTCATTTGAAGACATGAAAAAGAATACGCCAATTAATACAGATAAAGCGATTAATGACTTTGTACAGTGTGTTGCGAGATCTATTACCAAAAATGTCGATAAATCAGTTCATCAAGGTGACTGGGAAGTGATCGTGTTTGATTCAAATCAAGTGAATGCCTTTGCTTTACCCGGTAGAAAAATAGGTGTTTATACGGGTATTTTAAACGTGACTGAAAATCAAGATCAACTAGGCGCGATTATTGGTCATGAGGTTGGACAAAATGTAATATAGTATCAAACCTCCTCACGATTCTTTATTTATCCAAAAATGTTTTTTGACTTCTTTGTAATTACTTTCAACATATCAACGGCATAACCTTGACCATTTTCGTTTACAATTGGTGGAAAGGGCTCTAAGGCAATATGTTTATCCTACGCATAAGCGTTAAGTGATAGACATAAAAGTAGAGCTACTATGTCCACAGTAAACTTCATTTATGGATGTAACTTATGCTGTGTCCACTGTTCATTTTGTTTTTCAAAACATATTCTATCGTGTAAACGATTTGATCGTCCTTGCCAAAATTCAATGGCATGCGGCTTAATACGCCATCCACCCCAAAATTCAGGGTGCGGTACTTGGCCTTGTGAGAATTTTTCTTGATAATGGCTCATACGCTCTTTGAGTTCATCATCATGTTTGAGTTTCTGACTTTGTTTTGATGCCCAAGCGCCAACTTGACTGCCTCTATCTCTGCTATGAAAGTAATCTGCAGACTCCTGTATCGATACTTTCTCTACGATACCTTCAATACGGACTTGCCGTTGTAATACATTCCAGTGAAATAATAAGGCTACTTTATTATTTTCATCAAGCTCATGGCTTTTACGACTAGCGTAATTGGTAAAGAAAACAAAACCTTTTTCATCATAGTCTTTAAGTAATACCATACGAGAACTAGGTTGCCCATCAGCATTACAACTACTTACAGACATTGCTTCAGGCAGTAATATTCCAGACTGTTTAGCATCATTAAACCATTGCTCAAATAATTGAGCTGGCGTCGTGTCAGCAGATAATTCAGGGAGAGATAAAGCGACACCTTGACCGAAGGTAAATAAGCAGCGCATTTTTTCAAATAAAGTCATAATATTTAAAAGTTAATAGATATTAATAATGTGTAGTTATTTTAAGCTTAAATAACGTTATTGCAAGGTTATAGTAAGATGAATCATAATTCGTTTGTGCTCACCAATCTTCACTATCATCAAGTAAATCTTTAAGATACTTTTTTTCCTTTAGGTCATCAATACGTTTACGTGCTAGTAGGTTTTTTTTGCTTGCTCTTGTAGCTATTTTTCTACCAAAAATTTACCTTTTGGAAGATTATTTGTATTCGTTTCCTCTATGCTATTTTCACTTTCTCCATCGAGGAAGTTATCGTCTATATCGCTGACCATAGGTTTTACCTTTTTACTACTAATTGATAAACTATTACAAAATATATTAATTAACACAGGTAAAATTTTGCTATTTTCAATACCACTTTGTAAAATAAATAATAACTAACTATTACAAGGTTACTCTTATCAACTAAGTTTTATAAATAGTTTAGTCATTTTAAGTTTATTATTTATAAATTATTGCAATATATGATTAAGTTTATTGAGAAAAGAAATACTTAGTTTCGGACAATAAAAAAACATTGATAAGCACTGGTTTTGGTGAGGGTTATATCGGTAATGTTGTAAGGGGTTACCAGCCATCAACTCATTCATATTAGGTAATTGATGTGCAATACTTTATTGTAATATATACTAGTTTTTACCCTCAGTTAATGCCATAAAATGGTGATAATAAGCCTGTTCACTTTACTCAATAAAGTCCATAGCAGTCGAAGTTATGATAGTTACGATATTCCACAGAGTTATCGGCTTTTAAACTATCCTATATTTTCTTTGAACCTTGTATTTTAGGGGCTGTTTTACCAGTCTCTTTATGTTGAACATGACAATTAGGGTATGTTACTTTATTTATAATGCCCTTAAAATTATAAGATTAAAGTAAGCTAATTTAGAGTGATTTTAATTGCTTGGTTGGATAGTTACATCTAGATAAAGCTCTTCAAATTAGTACTAGTTCATTGTTGATTTTAAGTAGTATAGAAGTCGTTTATTGAAAAAAGAGATTATTTTATATCTTACTTTTATTTTGGCTTTGATATACTAGGTAACTTAATTTTAGTTGCTGTGGGATCTTAGGAATATTATGCAAGTACAAGGCTTCCTATCTTGGTTTACTGGTTATGCTAAAGAGGCATTACTAAATAAAGAGCGACGTTTAGTTGTCTTATCAGGTAGTGAATCATGGGCATTATCATTATTGGAATCCATTGAGTGTGTATCTGCCGCTTTGAGAAATAATGTTAATTCCGAGCTTCCGTTACCTTCACGTAATCCGACCTGTCTAATATATGGAGACAGTTCGTTATTTAGAGCTAATGTTCAACAAAAGCGTTATCGAGATAAATTAGGTAGTGAAAGTGATGTTATAATTTTTGTCGATAGTCAGTTTACTATTGATGCTTTTGCTGCGTTATCGGGAACGCTAAAAGCTGGTGGTATATTATTCTTAGTCATACCAGTATTAGTTGAAAAACCTGATGAAAGCTTGTTTTTTAAACGCTTCTATTCATTAATAACAAAAGTGTCTACCCATACAATCATAGCTGAATCGGCAACTATGCCGTTACCACATGTTACTGAATTAGCTAAAGAAGAAAACACACAGGTATATTCTACTTACCCTTTAGGATGTATTACACAAGAGCAATACTATGCAGTTCACGCTATTGGTAAAGTACTTTCAGGTCATAGAAAAAGACCGTTAGTGTTAACGGCAGATCGAGGCCGAGGTAAGTCATCAGCATTGGCTATTACTTGTGCTCAACTAATGAAAGTACATGAGCATGATGAATTTACCATTATTATTACTGCTCCAGATACGCAAGCTTTGTCAGTTTTTTATCAGCAGTTAAAGCAAAGCTTAATAGGAATGGAGCAGCAAGGTCACACTATTTCCTTTGGTAAGGCCAAATTAGTTTTTGTTCCTGTAGACCAATTAATAAAAATACAGATAAAAGTTAATCTTGTGTTGGTTGATGAGGCAGCGGCTATTCCTGTTTATCTACTTGAACAATTACTGAGTAGTTATCATAGGATGGTTTTTTCTAGCACTGTGCATGGTTATGAAGGAGCAGGACGAGGATTTACCTTAAAGTTTAAAAAAATTCTTGATAGGTTGTGCCCACAATGGGTGAGTTTACATTTAAATCAACCGATCCGTTGGCGAGAAAACGATCCTCTTGAACAGTTAGTTTTTAATACTTGTTTATTAAATACAGAATTACCTACCTTAACCACAACAATAACATCCCAGACGAACATAAATATTGATAATAGTTCTCTCAGTAATCAAGAGACTCTAGAACAACCTGTATTTAAAGTTATCACCGCCGAAAAATTGGTTGTTAATGAGGTTTTATTACAGCAAGTTTTCGCTATTTTGGTGACAGCACACTATCAAACAAAACCCAGTGATTTACAGTTATTACTTGATAACCCGCAAGTACAATTAGCTTGTGCTTTTTCCTCAAACCACTGTAATGCAGAGCTACTTGCGGTTGCTCTATTAATGAGTGAAGGCAACGGGAATGGCGTAACTGATGATGATATTCGAGCGGTTAAAAAATCTCAACGTCGTTTACGTAATCATTTTTTACCACAGTCACTATTCAGTCATTGTGGTTTTGAACAAGCATTTAGCTTTCATTATGTACGTATTATGCGAATTGCGGTACACCCTCAGATTCAGCAACAAGGTATTGGTTCACTATTTCTTAATTACATTGAGTTATTAGCAGTAGAGCAGGGTGCTGATTTTATTGGCACTAGTTTTGGTGTTAACTCAGAGCTACTTTCCTTTTGGCTTAATGACGGTTTCTTTACCGCTCGTATTGGTTTTACTAAAGACAAGGCAAGTGGAGAGCATTCTGCTTTATTGATTAAAGGGTTAAATGTAAAGAATAAGCTGAAGCAGCAAGAGTTCCACAGGAATTTTTATCAAAGCTTTGATTATTTACTGTTAGACGAATATAAGGCACTCACAACTGAGCTGGTATTTTTGTTATTAAGCCAAAATACTAAAGAAAATTTAAGTGCTTTATCTGCGCGAGACATATCAAATGTTGAAGCATTCTCACAGGGAGAACGCTTATATAGTAGCTGCTGTTATAGCCTGTATTTATGGCTCAAACATGATTTATTATATGAAAATAAAAATTACCCTCATGATGTTATGCAGACAAACTTAGTACTCATTTCAAGACTGATACAAAAGCACGATATTGATAGTGTCTGTCAGCAATTTGGTTTAACGGGTAAGAAAATGCTAAACCAACAAATGAAAGATTATATAAGTTTTCGGATTAATATTAATAATATTAATCCTGTGAATAATTAGTAGAATAAGGCTAAATCAATTAATCTTCTTTGCACCTTGCCATCGCCAAAACCTTTGCATAGCAAGATATTCGCAGCGTTTATTGCTGTAAAAATTTATATCATCATGATGCAGTAACTTGTTTAAATAAAAATTGATAGTATGCGCTAAAGCACTGCTAGGATTGTTGTTATAGGTATTAAGTAGCATAATAAGCCAGTTTTCCATATAAGCGAATTCATTTGATACGGTTAGGCACATAATATTTCTTCTCCGTCAAAGTCATCACAGCTGGTACTACTTGCTAATAAGGTATGCCAAATAACTGTTTTAGCATTAGCATTTAAACACTTACAGTCACCACAATGTAGTAAACCTGAATTGAGTAAATGCGCTAGTAAATTACTTGATATTTCTACCTGCACTTTGTTGACATTACTAACAGTTATCGTTGTCATATCTCCTCCCCTATATTTTTATTAAGTATAAACAAAGAATAACCCTAATGCAAATGATAATCATTATCAATAAATGTTTTTTATAAAGAAAATGAAAGTGAATGTTATTTTGTATTACTTGTGGTCATTAATCAGTACACTAAATGTCGATATTGAATAGTATAGGATGAGTATATGAATGCAGCGGTAAGCGTACAGTCACTTTGCAAAAATTATAAAGATCTCTGCGCAGTTGATAATGTGAGTTTTGAAGTACACCAAGGGCATTGTTTTGGATTACTTGGACCTAATGGCGCAGGGAAAACGACTACCATTGAAATTATGGAAGGTATTATAAGCCCGACATCAGGGCATGTGCTTTATCAAGGGCAGCAGGTAGATAGTCAGATATCTCAGCAAATAGGTATTCAATTTCAGCATACTGCCTTACAAGATTATTTAACGGTTAAAGAAACACTCAACTTATTTGCTTCCTTTTATCAAAATACATTATCACAAGCACAATTAGTCGAATTATGTGATTTAGGTGAGTTTTTAGACCGTAATAATCGCTTATTATCGGGTGGGCAAAGACAACGACTGCTGCTTGCTTTGGCGTTGATAAATGATCCTAAAATTATCTTTCTTGACGAGCCAACAACAGGGTTAGATCCCCATGCCCGTCGAAATTTTTGGCAACTGATTACAAATATTAAAGCGCAAAATAAAACGGTTATTTTAACGACCCATTATATGGATGAAGCAGAGCAGCTTTGCGACGATATTGTCATTATGGATCAAGGTAAAATAATTGCAGCGGGTACGCCTCACCAACTACTATCGAAAAATTTTGAAGATGTTTTTATCTACTTACCTCTGGCGCAGGTTTCAAATGAGCTGGTTAAAGAGCATGGTTGGAAGAAATTAACTGATCGTATTGAAATAACCAGTAAAAACGTAGAACAAACGTTGAGCCTCTTGATGAGACATAGCGTCTCTCTTGAAGGCTTACATGTCAAGTCAGCTAATCTCGATGACTTATTTATGAAGCTAACAGGTCATTCATTACAAGCATAGCTTGAGTGTACTTTATATTTGAGGAAGTAATATGATTTTCAAACGTTTTTTTGCGGTATTTAAAGCACGAAATATTGAATTTTTTCGTGATAGATCTGCGCTTGGCTGGAACTTAATATTTCCTGTTTTATTATTAGTCGGATTTTCGTTTATCTTTTCGGGGGATGGGCGTCCAGCCTATAAAATTGGTTTACTTATTGAGCAAGGACAAAATGAAAGTGCAGCACAAATAACACTTAGGCAATTACGTTTTATTGATTTTATTGAGTATAGTGATCTTAATACCGCTAAACAGAAAATTAGCCAGCACAGTCTTGATTTGTTAGTGGATTATAATACTCAACATTATTGGGTTAATGAAGAGTCACCAAAAAGTTATTTAGTTGAAAAAATATTTCTCGGTCAATCGCTTGAGGCGAAGTCAGGCTTTACTCGTTTACAAAGCAGCGGTAAAAGCATCCGTTACGTTGATTGGGTTTTACCGGGTATACTGGGTATGAATATGATGTTCAGTTGCCTATTTGGTGTTGGTTATGTCATTGTGAGATATCGAAAAAACTCAGTATTAAAACGTTTAAAAGCAACACCATTATCTTCATTTGAATTTATTTCTGCACAATTATTCTCACGGTTATTCATTGTGATGTTTATGTCAACGGTGGTTTATTGTGGTTGTAATGTATTTTTCGACTTTTTTATGCTGGGAAGTTATCTCGATCTGTTCATTATTGGCGTATTAGGAGCTTTTTGTTTAATTAGTCTAGGATTACTCGTGGCAAGTCGAAGCAAAAGCGAAGAGCTTATTGGCGGGCTATTGAATTTAACATCCTGGCCTATGATGATGCTTTCAAGTGTTTGGTTCAGTTTAGAAGGTGCACCTAATGGCTTAAAAGTACTGGCAAACTTTATGCCTTTAACCCATTTAGTTAAGGGTGCAAGAGCAGTTATTACGGAAGGGGCCACACTGAGTGATATTAGCTTACATATTAATGTTTTATTACTGATGAGTTGTATTTTCTTAGTATTAAGCGCCTCTTTTTTCAGTTGGAATACCGAGAGATAGACGTTTATTGCGATAATTACTTCCTTGGAACAATTGAGTTTTCCAAGTAAATAAAATTTATATGATGGTATTCTAGTGTAGTATTACTATTATAAACAGGCAAGTAGAATAATACTTTTGAAAGGTTTACGCCATTATCTACGTTTGTGGTAATGGTATGGTCATACCAGTATACTTGCTTTAAATACGTCGTTGTCAGTTAAATCACAATGGCATTACCCCTTATTTAAAGAGACCGATTATGTCCGTAGTGATTAGTGGAACTGGTTTGTACACTCCAATGCAGAGCATCTCCAATGATGAGTTAGTACAATGTTTTAACAAATATGTAGAGAAATTTAATCTGATCAATAGTCAGGCTATTGAAGATGGCAAAGTAATCGCGTTATCTCCTTCAAATAGTAGTTTTATTGAAAAAGCTTCGGGTATTAAAAGTCGCTATGTCATGGAAAAAGATAACATTCTAAATGTTGATGTTATGTCACCACGCTATAAAGAGCGTAGTAATGACGAATTGTCAATGCAGGCTGAAATAGGTGTCGCTGCAGCTAAAGAAGCGATGTTAGCGGCTAATAAAACGCCTGCGGATATTGATCTTATTATTGTTTCTTGTGCTTATACACAGCGTTCATATCCAGCGATGGCGATTGAAATACAACATGCCCTTGGTTGTAGTGGTTGGGGTTTTGACATGTTGGTTGCTTGTTCTGCTGCGACCTTTGGCATTATTAATGCAGCTAATGCTATTAGAAGTGGTACAGCTAAAACAGTATTGGTAATTAACCCTGAAATATTATCACCACAAATTAATTACCGAGATAGAGATAGCCATTTTATTTTTGGTGATGTAGCAACGGCTTCTATCATTGAAGATGAAAGTACAGCCAATGCCGAGCATGTTTTTAAAATCATCAGTGAACAACCGATGACCAGCTTCTCAAATAATATTCGCAGTAATATTGGTTATATGAATAACTGTAGTCCAGAAAATACTGATGATGTCGATAAGCTTTTTATCCAGCAGGGACGAAAAGTTTTTAAAGAAGTATTACCTATGGTCTCTCAGTTAATTACCAGTGAAATGGAAAAAATGGACTTAGGTGCTGATGATATTAAGCGATTATATTTACATCAGGCTAATATTAATATGAATAATTTTATCGCTAAAAAAGTACTTGGAAGAGAGCCTGATAGCAATGAAGCCCCTATTATATTAGATGAATATGCTAATACGAGTTCAGCAGGCTGTATTATCGCTTTACACAAAAATAAACAGGGCTTAGTGTCCGGAGATAAGAGTGTCTTATGCTCTTTTGGTGCCGGTTACTCAGCGTGTTGTTTATTATTGGAATATGTCTAAAATAGCTGTTGTTTAAAATAAGGCTTATGTAAGATGTCGCAATCTAATCTTTGGCAAATACATACTGATACAGGTGATTTTGCCGAACTTTGTAATGGCCTTTATCAGCGAGAAATTAGTATTATTGCTAAAGGAGATTTTGTAAGTACTCAGGCTGTACAGGCTAGATTAGAAAGTCTATCTTACTACATAACCCTTACTGCACATGCTATGATACGCGTCATCGAACTTGGACAATCACCACTGCTGTTGGACACTCATAACGCCAGTTGGTCAGCTAAGCAAAGTAAAAATATGCCTTGGCTTCGTAAAGAAATAGCTCAGGCAGCTAAGCAAGAATTGGCTAATACAATTAACTGGTATTTACAAGAGGACATCTATGTTGGCCTTGTTGTTCCTGTGTTGTTAGTCGATCACATTATTATTGATTGTATCGTTCGTATCGATATTGATAAGCAGAGGATAAGAACTAATGTTGGTGGTTGGTTTTCGTTAACCACAGATGAATGTTTAAATATTAAACAGCCAGTAAACAAACGTCTGCTTCAACCCAATAAAAAAATAATGATCTCAGCCTGTACTGGTCATTGCTGGCAAGGTAATAATAAGCAAATCCCTATTATTCCAACACTGAGAGAATTGTTACTATCTTGCTCTATTAATTGGAAAAACTTCAAAAAACCGTTAGCTATATAACTCTGCCCATAGATAGGTATAATGAAGGTAATTATCTCGTTTATTTTACACTTTGCATTATTTATTAGTTAGGTTGTCATGCGCGTATTCACAGCAATTTTGCTGATTCTATTAATTTTACTTCAATACCGACTTTGGTTTGGTAAAAATAGTGTGCCTGATTATCTTGTGCTGATAGAAAATGTTGTGCGCCAGCAAAGTGCAAATGAAAAGTTACAGCAACGAAACAAGTTACTTTTTGCTGACACGGATGATTTGAAATTAGGACTTGAAGCGATTGAAGAACGTGCTCGAAATGAGTTAGGTATGATCAAAGACAATGAAACATTTTTCCGTCTTATCCCTAAAGAAAGTAATACACGTAATGTAAATAATTAGATGAAAAGCAAGGTAACTTCTTGATGGAGTCAGTACTAAAGTTCATTGTTATTGTACCCGCAGCAGGTGTGGGAAAACGTATGCAAGCAAATTGTCCCAAACAATATCTCTGTATCAATAATGAAACTATTTTATCACATACAGTAACAAGGTTGTTAAGTCACCCGTTAATCAAGCAAGTCATTATTGCTTTAGGAGACGATGATCAATACTTTGCAGAATCTCAATTAGCGCATCATAAAGATATTATTCCTGTAAACGGCGGCATTGAGCGAGTTAACTCTGTACTCAATGGCTTAAAAGCAGTCGATGAGAAAAAGTATCCTTGGGTATTAGTCCATGATGCGGCGCGTCCTTGTGTCAGTCTTGAAGATATCGATAAGTTAATTAATCAATGTTTAACGAATGATCAGGGCGGAATATTAGCGACACCGGTTCGAGATACCATGAAACGTAGTATATCTTCTAAAGATAATGTCAAAGGCGATAGTAGTTCGATAGAGAGTACTATAGAACGAGAGCAGTTATGGCACGCGTTGACACCACAGTTATATAAAACAGGTGAACTCACGTTTGCTATAGAACAGGCTCTAGTAAAGGGCTTAAAGATAACCGATGAAGCTTCAGCCATTGAACATGCTAACTTACCTAGTTTATTAGTGTCAGCAAGTAGTGAAAATATAAAAATAACACATCCTAATGATTTAGCATTAGCTGAATTTTATTTAAATAAGCAAGCAAATAACTAGGACAATAAAATGCGTATCGGTCATGGTTTTGATGTACATAAATTTGGTGGCGAAGGGCCTTTAGTGCTCGGTGGTGTAGATATACCGTTTGAACAGGGGTTTATTGCTCATTCAGATGGCGATGTTGCTATTCATGCGCTTTGTGACGCTATTTTAGGTGCTTTGTGTTTAGCTGATATAGGCAATCATTTTCCTGATACCGATGGCCAATATGAAAATATTTCTAGTCGAATTTTATTGCGTCATGTAGTTTCGTTAATGACAAATAAAGGTTTTCAACTAGGAAATGCAGACATTACGGTAGTAGCACAAGCACCCAAAATGGCTCCTCATTTATTATCGATGCGTACTTGTTTAAGTGAAGACTTAAAAACAAACATTGATCAAGTCAATGTTAAAGCTACCACCACTGAACAACTAGGATATACCGGACGAAAAGAAGGGGTAGCAGTACATGCTGTCGTCTTATTAATAGCGATAGAGCAACCTTTGTCTTTATAGCTAGCTCATTACCGAATTAAAAGAAGATTAATAACATGCTAACAGAACAAGCCTACTTTCATGGAAAACCAGAATCGAATGGTTTATTACGTAGCCAAATAAGTGACTTTACCGTTGTTGAAGTACTACCCTTTTTGCCTTGTGGTGAAGGAGAGCATTTATTTATACATATTCGAAAAATAGGGGCTAACACCTTATTTGTTGCTCGAGAGCTCGCTAAATATTTCAACGTAAAAGAACAGCTTGTTTCCTATGCTGGCTTAAAAGATCGCTTTGCGGTTACTGAGCAGTGGTTTGGTGTACATGTTCCAGGTAAGCAAGAATATGACTTAGATGATTTGAATATTGAAGGCGTAGAAATACTGTCACACAAACGACACAATAAAAAATTACGCACAGGTGCATTATCAGGTAACCGCTTCGAACTTATTTTACGTGAAGTGACAGCAATCAAGGCCTTCACTGAACGCTGGCAAAAAATTGTTGAACAAGGGGTACCTAATTATTTTGGCGAACAACGTTTTGGTATTGGCGGTGGTAACATTGAGCGTGCTTTATCTTTGTTTGCAGGTCAAAAAATAAAAGATAAGAAAAAGCGTGGTATCTACTTATCAGCAGCCCGCTCTCATATTTTTAACAGTGTACTCAATGAACGTATTCAGCAACAACGTTTTGATAAAGTGGCTGTTGGTGATGTATTAATGCTGGCGGGTACACAATCGGTGTTTCACCTTGATGAAGTAGATAGCGCTATTGAACAGCGTTTTATTGATAAAGATTTAGATATAACTGCAACTATGTGGGGGGCTGGTGAATTAATGACTAGCAATGATCCCTTGGCATTAGAGCAAGTCATAGCTGATAAAAACCCAGAGTTTTGCGAAGGTTTACCACGTTTTGGCTTAAAACAAGAGCGACGTCGTATTCGTTTAACGGTTAGCGATACCGACTTGGAATTGTTGTCAGCATCAGAAAGCTCAGTTCATGAAGGGAAGAACGCAGTAAAAATTAGTTTCTTTTTACCGCCAGGTAGCTATGCCACGACAGTTTTACGTGAGTTATTGAATTACCAGGATATGACAACGCGTGTTGATAAAAGAGAAGTAACTGTAACCCCTAATGAACAGGAATTGGCATAAATCATGGATGAGCAAAGCTTGGCAAGTCCTATGAAAATATTATTGAGTAATGATGATGGTGTTCACGCCTTAGGGATTAAAGTCCTTTTTGATGAACTCGTTAAGCACTTTTTGGTAAATGTAGTTGCTCCCGATCGAAATTGTAGTGGTGCGAGCAACTCTTTAACATTACTTAATCCACTAAGGGCAGAACAGTTACACGATAGTTTTATCTCTGTTAATGGTACACCTACAGATTCAGTGCACCTAGGTATTAGTCAGCTCTTTACTGATTGTGATTTAGTTGTTGCAGGTATCAATAAAGGCGCTAATTTAGGTGATGATACCTTATATTCTGGTACCGTAGCCGCGGCAACTGAAGGACGACACATGGGTATGCCTGCCATTGCGGTATCTTTGGCGGGTAAAAATGAGCAACATTATCAAACAGCAGCGGTTGTAACTGCAAAAATAATCCAACGCCTGCGTACTCATCCATTACCAGCAGATCAAATTTTAAATATTAATGTACCCGATATTCCCCTCGCGGAACTTAAAGGAATAAAGGTAACTCGATTGGGCCACCGCCACAAAGCTGAAAGTATGCAAAAAATGAAAGACCCATGGCAACGTGATATTTATTGGTATGGCTCGTTAGGGCAGGAGCTAGATGGGGGAGAGGGGACTGACTTCCATGCTGTTGCCAACGGCTATGCATCGGTAACACCATTAACAGTTGATATGACAGCGCACCGTAGTATCGAAAATATTAAAAGTTGGCTGTCAGAGCTCAACTTATCAGATTAAATTGGATGGATTCTTATGATATCTAGTCGGATAGGGCGAAAGTCAAAGCGCAGTGGAGAGTTGCTGGCGAAAAAACTAAAAAGTGAAGGGATAAGTAATACAGCAGTATTACAGGCCATCGCTCATTCACCTCGACATATATTTGTGCCTGAAATTTTGGCACATAAAGCTTATGACAATACAGCGTTGCCTATTGGGCAAGGACAAACAATTTCACAACCATATATTGTTGCTAAAATGTCTGAGTTATTATTAGCTAATGGTCGCCCAGATAATATATTAGAAATAGGTACAGGTTCGGGTTATCAAACCTCTATTTTAGCGCAGTTAACTGATAAAGTTTTTTCAGTTGAGCGAATCAAAGCATTCCAGTGGCAAGCAAAACGTTGTTTACGTGCTATGGAATTACACAATGTGGCGATGAAACACGGTGATGGTTGGCTAGGCTGGCAAAGTAAAGGGCCATTTGAAGCTATTATAGTGACTGCTGCTCCTTCAAGTGTACCACCTGCATTATTAGACCAACTAGCCGATGGGGGACGTTTAATTATCCCTGTCGGAGAACAAACTCAAATTTTAAAAATAATTACTCGTCAGGGTGATATTTTTAAAGAGCAACAAGTAGAAGCCGTGCGCTTTGTACCTTTAGTATCTGGAGATTTATTGTAGTGAAAATTTTTTCTAGTCTTTACCTGTGGACTTTACGCTGGGCAGAACATCAGTTTGCGCCACGTTTTTTAGCTACTCTTACCTTTGCAGAGTCGATATTTTTCCCTATCCCACCTGATGTTTTACTTGCTCCTATGGTATTAGCAAAGCCTGAAAAGGCATGGTTTTTTGCTAGTTTAACCACTGTCGCTTCTATTTTAGGAGGAGCCGTCGGTTATTGGCTAGGCTATTTAATGTTTGAACCTTGGATTCAGCCCCTTATCACAGACTTTGGTTATCAAGAGCGATTTAATATAGCTATTGGTTGGTTTAATGAGTGGGGGGTATGGGTAGTTTTTATCGCTGGTTTTTCGCCAATACCTTATAAGCTATTTACCATAAGTGCAGGTTTTTTACATATGGCTTTTCTACCTTTTTTTATCGCTTCGGCAATAGGCCGAGGGCTGCGTTTTTTCTTAGTTGCAGGTCTTATTAAATGGGGAGGTAGTCCTATGGAGCAAAAGATACGTCAGTGGGTTGATGTTTTAGGGTGGGGCATTGTTGTTGCTATCATTGTTGCCTATTTTTCTCTACGATAAGTTGAGTTTTTATTCGTTTTTTTTGCATAACTAGTATGTTGTACCGTATGGGGAAAGTATTAAATCTTCCCAAAGGGGATTTTTATGAGTTTATTTAGCGTAGTTAAATACATAGTTTTTTACATCATATTCGCTATTACTCTTTTTTCATGCAGCAATAGGAATACCCCAGCACCCGTTTCAAATATCTACAGTAATAGTGTATTAGGAGAGCGCACTAGGGATACCATTAAATCTTCACAATATATTGTTAAAAAAGGGGAAACTCTATATTCTATTGCTTGGCGATCGAATTCAGATGTGAGAAATATAGCTCGGATAAATAGTATTGTATCTCCTTATCGAATTTACCCCGGACAAAAATTAATTTTAGTTGTACCAAAAGTTAAAAAATCAACGAAAGCAACTAAGCATAAGGCACCACATAATAATTCGACTAAAAGCTCTACTGCTAACAATAAAAACAGTCAAAAAAATACACTTGCATCTACTAAAAAGCAGGCGTATGGTGAAAATATAAGCGAAAAAAAATCATATCAAAACAGTATTTTAGAATCAGAAAAACCATCGACTAAATTCTCACAAAAAATTAGTCGATGGCAATGGCCCGTTAAAGGAAAAGTTGTTGAGTATTTTTCTAATCGCGTACAAGGTAATAAAGGAATTGATATTACTGGCCGTCGTGGTATTAACATTAGATCTGCGGCAAAAGGTAAAGTGGTCTATGCAGGTAATGCTCTTAGGGGCTATGGTAAGCTCATTATTATAAAACATAATGATGATTACCTCAGTGCTTATGCCCACAATGATCGTATTCTTGTTAAAGAGCAGCAGCAAATTAACAGAGGCGATGTAATTTCTACCATGGGAGATAGTGACGCCAGTAAAGTAATGCTTCATTTTGAAATACGCTTTCGAGGAAAGTCAGTTGATCCTTTAAAATATTTACCAACAAAGTAATGCTATAAAAGAATAGTAATAAATTATAAACCTTAAGATAAAGACTAAAGACAATCGGAGTTATCGTGAATATTTAAATATGAAATATAAGCTTTGCAAATTTGGGAGAATGGCATGGTAAAATTAAAAGAAGAAAAAAATACTGTTGAATCGAAGGAAGATGTACCGTCAAACTTAGACGCTACACAGATTTATTTAAGCGAAATCGGTTTTTCACCGTTATTAACCGCTGAAGAAGAAGTGTATTTTTCACGCTTAGCTCTTAAAGGGGATGAGCCATCACGAAAACGTATGATTGAAAGTAATCTACGTTTAGTTGTCAAAATTGCCAGACGTTATAATAATCGAGGCTTACCTCTACTGGATTTAATTGAAGAGGGTAACTTAGGTTTAATTAGAGCGGTTGAAAAGTTCGATCCTGAACGAGGATTTCGTTTCTCAACTTATGCTACTTGGTGGATAAGGCAGACTATTGAACGGGCCATAATGAATCAAACCCGTACTATTCGATTACCCATACATGTTGTTAAAGAACTTAATATTTATTTGCGTGCTTCGCGTGAACTCATTCAAAAACTCGACCACGAGCCTACCTCAGAAGATATAGCTCAGCATTTAGATAGACCTGTCGCTGACGTCAATAAAATGTTGAGATTAAATGAGCGTATTGCTTCAGTAGATACTCCTTTTGCAGGAGACTCAGATAAAGCTTTATTAGATGTTATTGCCGATGAAAAAAGTACTGGCCCTGAAAGTGATTTACAATCAGAAGATATGAGTAATAATATTGTTCATTGGTTGAATGAGCTTAATAGCAAGCAAAGAGAAGTATTAGCAAGACGTTTCGGTTTACTTGGTTATGAAGCTGCAACATTAGAGAATGTTGGTAGTGAAATTGGATTGACACGAGAGCGTGTTCGTCAAATACAAGTTGAGGCACTAAAACGTTTACGAGATATTCTATCTCAACAAAACTTATCAATAGAGGCTATATTTCAAGCCTAATTGAGTATATATAAAGTGTAAAAATAGTTTAGTGAACAAAAGTTATCTCAGTTTATACAAAAAACAGCAATATAATTTGCTGTTTTTTATGTCTGAAAATTGAGGTTGATAATACTCCCCTTTATTACCAATAATAAAGATAAAGACAGTATGTCAGTTCTGACACTTAGAAAAATATTATCTAATAAACGCAAAATATGTAGTCATTTAAATTTATTAAATCACATCAAGTCAGTATTATTTATAAGCGTATATACCTATATTTTCATTTTAATATCATTACCGCTTCAGTAATAATAGCTGAGGTAGTAATAGTTTTTATGCTTACTAGCTCTAATTTAGCTATTTTTTCAATCTCTTTATTCATAGTACTATTGGCTTGGAGTACAGAGCTATAATATAATATTTTAGTTGTTTTATTACTCTTAATAGGTTTTGTAGGTACTAGAATATTTACTACGCATATGCATTCGAGTAGCATGGATTTATTTTTTATAAAGGTATATTAATCTTTGTTAGCCGCTAACGTGATACCCATAGGTATCAATCGTATTCCCTATTTAAAGCCTTTTTATAAAGTGAAGATATGACGATACTTAGTAAATGATTACTATATCTATACCCATGTTAAAAAACAGTTTTTAAGTTATTATCATAATAATTAAGATTATCACTTATTAGTGATCTAACGCTGTGACTAATCAATATGTTTGCTTTGAACTACTTGAAAATAACAAGGCGAAACACAATAAAACCCAATGTAATCTCTAGCAGACTAGCCCATCATGGAAGTAGGATTTTGTTAGCATGGCTAAATTATCAGTAAAAGCTGCGCAAAAGATATATTTATAGATTAAATTGTAATGAAAAATATCGAATGTCCGTAGAATAAAAAGGTCATTTTGTGGTAATATCGCGCTAGAAAATTTTAACTTAGAGCCAGTGGGTCTTTTTCTTTAGTGTTAACACTAAAATTAATTACTCACTGAAATACACTGAAGTTGGTGACTTGATTTTTATCTAATTGATATTTCGGCTTTTACTCATTTTATATGATTTAAATGCGGTGATATTCATGAGATAAAGTAACGAACTGATTTTTATACTCCCATCAAAAGTAGTGCAAGTGTTTATGATTACAATAAAGAAAGGCTTGGATGTTCCTGTACAAGGTGCCCCCCAGCAGGTAATCCATGATGGTCCGTCCATCAAAACCGTTGCAACACTCGGTGAAGAGTTTGTGGGTATGCGTCCAACCATGTTTGTTAAAGTGGGTGATCGTGTAAAAAAAGGTCAAGTGATTTTTGAAGATAAAAAAAATCCTGGCGTTAAATTCACAGCTCAAGCTACCGGTGTTGTTAAAGAGATTAACCGTGGTGAAAAACGTGTTTTACAATCAGTTGTTCTTGAAGTAGAGAGTGATGTCGATGGTAATGATCAAATTACGTTTACTGCTTATCCAGTAACCGAATTAGCTTCTATAACACGTGAAAGTGTTGTTAAGAATTTAGTCGATTCAGGTTTGTGGACAGCATTTAGAACTCGTCCATTCAGCAAAATTCCTGCCATTGATAGTACACCTGCTGCGATTTTTGTTAGCGCAATGGATACTAATCCATTAGCTCCTAATCCAGAAATTATTATTAATGAGCAAAGTGAAGCGTTTAAAAATGGTTTAACTATTTTATCTCGTTTAACTACGGGTGAAGTATTTGTTAGCAAAGCGCCAGGGGCTAATATCCCTGTAGATAGTAATGCAACAGTGACTGAATTTGCTGGTAAGCACCCTGCAGGACTTGTAGGTACACATATTCACTTCTTGAAATCAGCAAGCGCCGAAAGGTTTGTTTGGCATGTCGGTTATCAAGATGTTATCGCTTTTGCTAAGTTATTCGTAACGGGTAAGCTTGATAATAACCGTGTTATTTCACTTGCTGGTCCTGCAGCTACTAATCCACGTTTAATACGTACGGTATTAGGTGCAAGTACTGCTGAGTTATCATTAGGCGAAACGGTTGATGGTGAATTACGTGTGGTTTCAGGCTCATTATTAATGGGCTCAACGGCTATTGCTGTTCATGGTTACTTAGGTCGTTATAACGTACAAATATCTTTAATTCTTGAAGGTCGAGAAAAAGAGTTTATTGGTTATATGTACCCAGGTCCTAATAAGTTCTCGGTAACTCGTGCTTATATGTCACACTTTTTGCCAAGTAAGTTATTTAATATGACTACCACAACTAATGGTAGCTCACGTGCCATGGTACCAATTGGTAACTTTGAACGTGTTATGCCGTTAGATATTTTACCTACCTTATTTTTACGCGATATTTGTTCTGGTGATACCGATGGCGCGCAACAACTAGGTGCCTTAGAGTTAGACGAAGAAGATTTAGCACTGTGTACATTTGTTTGCCCAGGCAAAACAGATTATGGTGTGATTCTTCGTAATTGCCTAACCACAATCGAAAAGGAAGGTTAGTCATGGGCTTGAAAAAGTTTATTGAAGATATTGAACCGCATTTTGAAAAAGGCGGTAAACATGAGAAGTGGTTCGCACTTTATGAAGCGGTTGCTACCGGTTTATTCACGCCAGGTTATGTGAATAAAGGGAAAACGCATCTTCGTGATAGCATCGACTTAAAACGCATTATGATCACTGTATGGTTAGCGGTTTTTCCTGCCATGTTCTTTGGTATGTATAATATCGGTTATCAAGCTGTTGACGCTTTAACCGCTGGTTATGGCTTACCACAATCTTGGCAGGTTGACTTATTTACCATGTTAGGTGGTTCATTAACGCAGAGCTCAGGAACATTCGATATGATGTTCTATGGCGCAATGTTCTTTTTACCTATCTATGCCGTTACCTTTATTGTTGGCGGTTTTTGGGAAGTCTTATTTGCAGCAGTGCGTAAACATGAAGTCAATGAAGGTTTCTTTGTTTCTTCTATTTTATTTGCACTTATCTTGCCAGCGACTATTCCACTATGGCAAGTTGCTGTTGGTATTACTTTTGGTATTGTTATCGCTAAAGAAATCTTTGGTGGTACAGGTAAAAACTTCTTAAACCCAGCATTAGCGGGTCGTGCATTTCTATTCTTTGCTTATCCAAGCCAAATTTCAGGTGATGCAGTATGGGTTGCTGCCGATAGTTATTCTGGCGCTACTATCCTTAGCTCTGCTAGCCAAGGTCTTGTTGATTACTCAATGAATGCTAGTTGGTGGAACGCTTTCTGGGGCTTTATTCCAGGCTCTGTAGGTGAAGTTTCTACTTTTGCCATTCTACTTGGTGGTGCATATATCCTTTATAAAGGTATTGCCTCATGGCGTATCGTATTAAGTGTTTTTGCTGGTATGGTTTTAACCTCACTGTTATTCAACGCTATTGGTAGTGATACTAATCCTATGTTTGCAATGCCTTGGCATTGGCATTTTGTTCTCGGTGGTTTTGCCTTTGGTATGATGTTTATGGCGACAGACCCTGTGACTATGTCATTTACTAATACTGGTAAATATTGGTTTGGTGCCTTAGTTGGTGTAATGGTAGTATTGGTTCGTGTTGTTAATCCTGCCTACCCTGAAGGTATTATGTTAGCTATCTTATTTGCTAACTTGTTTGCACCATTGTTTGACTACTTTGTAGTTAAAGGCAACATAAAACGGAGGCTTGCACGTAATGTCTAGTAAGAAAGAAACATTCGGTGGAACGGTTGGCTTTGTACTAGCTGTTTGTGTTGTTTGTGCGTTGTTAGTTTCTTTTTCTGCAGTGCAGTTAAAGCCATTACAAAAAGCAAACAAATTACTTGATCAACAAACTAAAATTCTTGAGGCTTCTGGCCTTTTAGAAAAAGCTGGCAAAGACGTTGTTAAAACTTATAACGAATTTGTTATTGCACGTATGATTGATCTTGATTCAGGCGAATTTATCGAAGGTGATGTAATCAACTTTGATGAACGCCGTAATTCACGTGATAAAGCATTATCTATCAAACCTGAAAGCGATTTAGCTGGTATTAACCGTCGTTCAAATACGGCCGTTGTATACTTAGTTAAAGATGATGCAGGTGTAATTGATACTGTTGTTTTACCAATCGTTGGTTCTGGTTTATGGGATTTAATGTATGGTTATGTTGGTTTAGAAGCTGACTTAAACACAGTGAAAAGTGTTATATATTCTGATCATAAGGAAACTCCTGGATTAGGTGCTGAAGTACTTAACCCAGCCTGGAAAGCTTTATGGCCAGGTAAGAAAATATATAACGATGCTGGTGAAGTAAAAGCTAAACTGGTTAAAGGTGGCGCTAAAGCAAATGATATTCACGGTGTGGATGGTTTGTCTGGTGCAACATTAACGAGTAACGGTGTTACTAACACATTACAGTTTTGGTTTGGTAAAGAAGGTTATAATACTTTTATTACTAAATATCTTGTAGAAGGGGTTAAATAATGTCTTCAGATGCTAAAAAAGTATTAACGGGTCCTATTGTTGACAATAACCCGATTGCATTACAAGTATTAGGTATTTGTTCTGCACTTGCTGTAACAAGTTCAATGGCTAATGCGTTAGTAATGACCTTAGCGGTTGTATTTGTAACTGCATTTTCGAACTTGTTTATTTCAATTATTCGTAACCATATCCCATCAAGCGTACGTATTATCGTGCAGATGGCTATTATCGCGTCTTTAGTAATTGTGGTTGACCAAGTATTAAAAGCGTTCTCATACCAGTTATCAAAAGAGCTTTCAGTCTTTGTTGGTTTAATTATTACTAACTGTATTGTAATGGGTCGTGCCGAAGCTTTTGCTATGAAAGAAAAGCCTGGTGTTAGCTTTTTAGATGGTATTGGTAACGGTTTAGGTTATGGTGCTATCTTAATGCTAGTTGCTTTTTTCCGCGAGTTACTTGGTTTTGGTAAGCTATTCGGAATTGAGATTTTACCATTAGTTCAAAACGGTGGTTGGTATCAAGCGAACGGTTTATTAGTATTACCATTTAGTTCATTCTTCATTATTGGCTTACTCATTTGGGCTATTCGCCAATGGAAACCTGAACAAGTAGAGAAGGATTAATAGCATGGAACATTATATTGCATTATTAGTTAAAGCTATTTTTATTGAAAACATCGCTTTAATGTTTTTCTTAGGTATGTGTACCTTCCTAGCTGTATCGAAAAAAGTTGATACAGCTATTGGTTTAGGTGTTGCGGTTGTTGTTGTACTTGGTTTAGCTGTCCCAATGAATCAAGTTATATACCAAGCAATATTAGCACCAGGTGCGCTTGATGCTGTATTAGGTATTACTGATCCAAATGAATCGATTGACTTAAGCTTCCTGTCTTTTATTACCTTTATCGGTGTGATCGCAGCCTTAGTTCAAATCTTGGAAATGGTTCTAGACAAATACTTCCCTGCGCTTTATCAAGCATTAGGAATTTTCTTACCGTTGATTACTGTAAACTGTGCGATTTTTGGGGCCGTGTCTTTCATGGTAGCGAAAAATCTAACATTTGGTGAAAGTATTGTTTATGGAATTGGCTCTGGTATCGGTTGGGCACTTGCTATTGTTTTATTAGCAGGTTTGCGCGAAAAGATGAAATACTCTGACGTACCAGATGGTTTGAAAGGTTTAGGTATCACATTTATTACTGCAGGTTTGATGGCTTTTGGCTTTCTATCTTTCGGTGGTATTTCCCTATAAGTTTGGCCGGTGTAGTGCGTAATTAAGCGTATTACACCCATAGAGAAGTTTAAGGAAAAGTCGATGGAAATAATTCTCGGCGTATCGATGTTTACTATAATAGTAACTCTTTTAGTCTTAGTGATTTTATTTGCTAAGTCTAAATTAGTATCAAGTGGTGAAGTAACGATTAGCATAAATGGCGATCCGGCAAAGGCAGTAAAAACTGCTGCGGGTGGTAAATTATTAGGTGCATTAGCTGATCAGGGGATTTTTATTCCTTCAGCATGTGGCGGCGGTGGTACTTGTGGCCAGTGTCGTGTAGATGTGCATTCAGGTGGTGGCGATATTCTCCCTACTGAAGAAGGTCACATCAATAAACGTGAAGCTAAAACTGGCTGTCGTTTAGCGTGTCAAGTTGCTGTTAAACAGGACATGGATATTGTAGTTGAAGATGAGATTTTTGGTGTTCAACAATGGGAATGTGAAGTTATCTCTAACGATAATAAAGCAACTTTCATTAAAGAACTGAAACTACAAATTCCAAATGGTGAATCAGTACCGTTTAAAGCGGGTGGTTATATTCAAATTGAAGCACCAATTCATCATGTTAAATATAGTGATTTTGATATTGATGAACAGTACCGTGGCGATTGGAAACATTTTGGTTTCTTCGACGTAGAGTCAAAAGTAGACACTGATACCTTACGTGCTTACTCAATGGCTAACTATCCAGAAGAAGCGGGCATTATTATGCTTAATGTACGTATTGCTACGCCTCCTCCTGGACGCTTGCATTTACCAGCGGGTAAAATGTCATCATTTATTTTCAGTCTTAAAGCTGGCGATAAAGTAACTATTTCTGGTCCATTTGGTGAGTTCTTTGCTAAAGAAACTGATAATGAAATGGTATTTATTGGTGGTGGTGCTGGTATGGCGCCAATGCGTTCTCATATTTTTGACCAACTTAAGCGTTTAGAGTCTAAACGTAAGATTAGTTTCTGGTATGGTGCTCGTTCTAAGCGTGAAATGTTCTATGAAGATGATTATAACGGCCTAGCAGCTGATAATGATAACTTCCAATGGCACGTTGCTTTATCTGATCCACAACCGGAAGACAATTGGGATGGCTTAACTGGTTTCATTCATAATGTTCTTTTCGAAGAATATTTGAAAGAACATGAAGCACCAGAAGATTGTGAATACTATATGTGTGGTCCGCCAATGATGAATGCTGCTGTTATCGGTATGCTTAAAGATCTTGGTGTAGAAGACGAGAACATAATGCTAGATGACTTCGGTGGTTAATTATTTATTTTAACTTGTCTATTACCTTAATTTCATCGTTGGCTGTGCTCATTGACTAACGTCAACTCCACGCAACCTTCTGGAACTAAAGGCGATATCCAGCGTTAAAAGTTAATCATTAAATATCGAATAAGTATTAGAAATAAAGACGACTTCGGTCGTCTTTTTATTTTGAATAGATATTATTTATATCACTATATTTTTATTGAAAATGTAGCGATATAAATAATAATTTGGAGCCACTATGAATAAATTTAAACTCGGGTTATTAACGGCTTTGGTGTTGGCATTGTCAGCTTGCTTCCCAAGTAATAATACCGGTCAAGAAGAAATATTATTGCAAGGCCGTACTATGGGCACTACGTATAATATCAAGGTTGTTGGTACTAAAGAGCAGGTTGAAGCACTTAACTTGCAGCAAAAAATTGATGCCCTGTTAAAACAAGTCAATCAAGAGATGTCGACTTATATTAAAAGCTCTGAAATATCGATCTTCAATCAATCCACTTCAACTGAATCTATCGAAGTTTCTCCTGGTTTTGCTCGTGTACTTAAAGAATCAATTCGCCTTGGTCAATTAAGTGAAGGTAAGCTTGATGTTACCGTTGGACCCTTAGTCAATCTATGGGGATTTGGTCCTGAACAGCGCCCTGATAAAGTACCTAGTGAGGAGTTATTGGCGGCGACTAAAAAGCGTGTAGGTTTGCAGTACTTAGTATTAGAAGGTAATTTACTTGCTAAAAAAATACCAGACTTATATATCGACTTATCCACTACAGCTAAAGGCTATGGGGTCGACGTTGTTGCAGAGTTAATTGAAAAGAATGGCATAACTAACTATTTAGTCGAAATAGGGGGAGAGTTACGTTTAAAGGGCTTTAAAAGTACAGGTGAATTATGGGCTATTGCTGTTGAAAAGCCTTTGACTAATGAACGCAGCGTACAAGAAGTAATTATCCCTAGGGATAACGCAGTAGCGACCTCAGGTGATTATCGAATATATTTTGAAGCTGATGGAGTTCGCTTTTCTCATATTATTGATCCCGCGACAGGAAAGCCAATCAATCATAAGTTAGTATCAGTTACTGTGATTCATCCTTCATCTATGACCGCAGACGGCTTATCAACAGCACTGATGGTTATGGGGATGGAGGAGGGTATAGCTTTTGCTACTGAAAATAATCTTGCAGCATTATTTATTTCTAAGACTGAAAATGGCTTTGATGAGCAATTTACGGTAAAATTCAAACAATATTTAAAATAAAGCTAATTTTAAAAGTGAAGACGTACCTAGTGATTTTTTGAAAGGTATATTAATATTATTTAGGCGATGTTTTTAGTCCCGAGCGTTGGCAGTATTTAATTTAGTGAGTTGAGAGCACAGTATTATGATGATTTTTTTTATTACCTTTGGTTTTTTCCTTATGGTAGGTACTGCGATGGCAGTGGGTTATATTTTTCAAAACAGAACACTGGCGGGAAGTTGTGGAGGATTAGCAAGCGTTGGTATTGATAAAGAATGTAACTGCGACAACCCTTGTGAGAAGCGTCAAGAGCGCGAGAAAAAAGCAGCACTCGAAGACAACTTAAAAAACAAAATTGATGTAACAAACCTATAATATTTACTTTCAGACGATATTGTTTTTATAAAAATAAAAGCCAAGAAAAATAGATTTATATAAAAAAAGGATAATGATTTAATTCATTATCCTTTTTTATTGTGTGAAACTTAAGTAGAACAGTTAACGTATTATTGATATTAACTTAACTGATAAAGCTAGTTATCTTAGCGATTATGCCTTGGGCATCTAAACCAAGTTCGTGATGTACTTCTTCTTGAGTACCGTGTTTAACAAAATGATCGGCAACACCAATATTGAGTATTCGGATTGCTTTGCCTTGAGATAGTAGGTATTCGTTTACACCTGAGCCAGCGCCACCAGCAATAGCATTATCTTCTATAGTAACTAGTACGTCGTGGTTGGTAAATAATTGCTCAATCAATGATTCATCTAGTGGTTTAACAAAGCGCATATCAACTAGACTAGCATTAAGCGCTTCAGCAGTGATTTTAGCTTGAGCTAACATGGTACCAAAACTAAGTAGTGCAATCTTATCACCTTGTCTAATGGTAACACCTTTACCAATTTCGATAGTTTCATCAACACCAGGCAAGGTTTCGCCAGTACCATTGCCTCTAGGGTAACGAACAATACTTGGACCATTTAATTGATGGCCGGTATTAAGCATTAACTGGCATTCGCGCTCATTAGAAGGCGCCATGATAATGGTATTAGGTATACAGCGTAAAAAGCTTAAATCAAACACACCTTGATGTGTTGCACCATCTGCGCCAACTATACCTGCACGGTCAACAGCAAACATTACTGGTAAGTTTTGTATCGCTACATCGTGAATGAATTGATCATAACCACGTTGTAAAAAACTAGAGTAGATAGCTACTACTGGTTTTTGACCACCAATAGCAAGGCCTGCAGCGTAAGTTATTGCGTGCTGTTCAGCAATGGCTACATCAAAGTATTGCTCAGGAAATCGTTGACTAAATTCAACCATACCAGAGCCTTCAGCCATCGCCGGAGTAACAGCAACTAATTTATTATCAACTTCAGCCGTTTTACATAACCAATCGCCAAAAATTTTGGAATAAGTAGGTAAACTAGGCTTTGATTGGGGTAAGTTAGTTTCTTCAGGATTAAACTTTGGCACGGCATGATATTTTATTGGGTCTTGCTCAGCCGCTTGGTACCCCTTGCCTTTAGTGGTAACCACATGCAGAAATTGTGGCCCTTTGAGGTTACGCATGTTTTTAATTGTCGTAACTAAACTGTCAACATCATGGCCATCAATAGGTCCAATATAATTAAAACCTAGCTCTTCAAAAAAGGTACTTGGCACAACCATACCTTTTAAATGTTCTTCAGCGCGGCTAGCAAGCTCTTTTATTGGCGGAATAGTACCTAATAATTTTTTGCTACCCTCTCGAAAACCAGTAAATATGCTGCCGGATAGTAATTTAGCTAAATGGTTATTTAACGCGCCAACATTCTTTGAAATCGACATGTCGTTATCATTTAAGATCACTAACATATCCTTTTTGATATCACCGGCGTGGTTCAAGGCTTCAAAAGCCATACCTGCAGTCATAGCACCATCACCAATAACGGCAACAGTTTTACGGTTTTTCCCTTCTTTCTCAGCGGCCACAGCTAAACCTAAAGCAGCAGAAATAGAAGTACTTGAATGACCAACACTTAAGGTATCGTACTCACTTTCTTCTCGCCAAGGAAAAGGATGCAAGCCATCTTTTTGCCTAATGGTATGAAGTTGTTCACGGCGACCAGTTAAAATTTTATGTGGGTAAGCCTGGTGACCAACATCCCAGATTAAATGATCAAAGGGAGTGTTGTAAACGTAATGTAAAGCAACGGTAAGCTCAATAGTACCAAGGCCTGATGCAAAATGTCCACTGCTTTTACTTACTGAGTTAAGTAAGAAACTACGCAATTCATTACTAATACGTGTCAGTTTATCCTGCGGCATATTACGCAGATCTTCTGGAATATTAATATTAGAAAGTAGTGGGTAATTAGCAAGGTTTGTAGTCATAGTTTGTCTATTGGTAATAATAATAATAATAATTTATTTTTAAGTACTGCTAGATGTAACTTAGCGAGTAATCAGCTTAGGCATCTAGTAGCTACGCTTAACAATAAAGGTAGCAAAATCTGCCAAAGATTGGGTATTGTAAGGTAATCTAGTCAAAGCTTGAAGGGCTTGTTGTAATAAGTTTTCAGCTTTGTCTTGTGCGCCTTGTAAACCGAGCAATGCAGGGTAGGTACTTTTGTTCGCAGCTAGGTCAGAGCCAACAGGTTTACCTAGCTCTTCTTCGGTTGAGGTTAAGTCAATAATATCATCTTGCACTTGGTAGGCTAGGCCAATGAATTGTGCATATTCGGCTAATATATTCTTATGTTCTCTGGTGACCTGTTTACTGCACATAGCAGGCATTAATACCGATGCCTTTAATAAAGCACCCGTTTTAAGGGAATGTAAAACTTCCAATTCACATAGTGGAATATCTTTGTCTGTTGCGGCCAAATCAAGTGCTTGTCCGCCGCACATACCCTGATAACCAGAAGCATTAACTAACTGTTGAATCAGACTTACTTGAATAGGGGGAGTAGATGCGCTTTCATTCGTTGAAAACAAATGATTAGCCAAAATATCAAAAGCTAATGTTTGCAGAGCATCACCGGCTAATATTGCCGTCGCTTCATCATAAGCTTTATGACAAGTTGGTTGACCACGTCTTAAGTCATCGTCATCCATTGCAGGTAAATCATCATGTAAAAGCGAGTATGCATGGATACATTCGAGTGCCCCCGCTATTGCATCAATATCATTTAGATCAGCGGACACTGCTTCACCAGTAATATAGGCTAAATAAGGGCGCATGCGTTTGCCACCAATAAGCAGTCCATAACGCATAGCTTCAAGCAGCGTAGGATCATTGATAGTTAGTTCTTCAAGCTTGGTAGCTAAAAATTTATTAATACGTTGTTGATATTGCTCATAAGAAGTCAGGGTGGTCATTAACTATTGCCTGCACTGCTATCAAAATCCGCTAGTTGAGCTGTACCATTTTTTTCTAGCAATATCTGTACTTTTTGCTCAGCAGCCTGCAATTTTACCTGACTTAATTGACTCAGATTTAAACCGCGTTCAAAAAGAGCCATCGATTCTTCTAAGCTCAAGTCACCTTGCTCTAAACTTTGTACTATTGTATCAAGTTCATTTAATGATTCTTCAAAAGAGAGGTTTTCTAGTTTCTTTTTGGCCATGATTTTTACTCTAATTGCTTAGCTGTTAATTTAATTTGGCAAACTTACCTTAGCTTGTCGCGTGGGGCAATTAACCTAGTTCAATTATATACCCGTTACTATTGAAAGTGCAGGATTTAAGTGGGAATTAAAATAATTTTAGACAAGACAAATAATTTGAGCATAGTTATTCTATGGTTTGATTATTTAACGCCGTATAAGGTCATTTTAAACCCATTAAATAAGCGCATGAGCAATATTACTGCATCGTTATTATGATTTATAAGGTAATAACCATTATTTCATCACATTGGCTTGAATTGAAATTGCTCAAGTACTCTGAAACATACATCTTTATTGGTAACAGGTATAGTTCTTAAAATATTTTATCATTAGTGTTAAGTTATTGACACTACGGGCGATAATAAACTTATATGGGTATTTTATTATTAGTGAATAATTCGAGAGTTATTAGCGAATAGTTTGTACATAATGTACTATTCTTTTATTGAAGTACGGTCTTATAGCATTCAGCATAAAGAAGTAACCACTTTTATATGCAATTGGTATTAAAGCGCGACTAGTAAGTTGTTTAGGAGGATTTTGTGGATTTAGCTACGATAGTTGGTATTTTAGGTGCCATCGGTTTATTGGTTATGGCGATGGTGCTATCAGGCGACATTATGATGTTCGCTGATACCCAGTCAGTTATTATTGTTTTTGGTGGCTCTGTTTTTATCGTATTATCTAACTATGGCTTGGGACAGTTTTTTGGTATTGGAAAAATTATTGGTAAAGCTTTTATGTTTAAGCTTGAAAAGCCAGAAGAGTTAATTGAAAAAGCTGTTGATATGGCAGATGCTGCGCGTAAAGGTGGATTTTTAGCACTAGAAGAAGCAGAAATAACCAACCCTTTCATGCAAAAAGGTGTAGATATGTTAGTTGATGGACATGATGCAGATGTAGTAAGAGCTACCATGCAAAAAGATATTAACTTAACTACAGAACGACATGAAATGGGCTCTGATATGATGATGGCCCTTGCTGATGTTGCTCCTGCAATGGGTATGATTGGTACACTAATAGGTCTAGTTGCTATGTTATCTAATATGGATGACCCAAAATCTATTGGTCCAGCTATGGCTGTAGCCTTACTTACAACACTTTATGGTGCTTTCCTCGCTAACGTCATTGCCATTCCTATTGCTTCAAAGTTGAAACTTCGTATGGCCGAAGAAAAAATGAACCAAGAACTAGTGCTTGATGCTGTACTCGGTATTCAAGATGGACAAAATCCTCGTGTTATCGAAGGCTTATTAAGAAATTATTTAGCTGAAGGTAAGAGAAAAATAGATACTACTGAATAGTAACTGGAGGGGTTATGCTAAGAATTCTGCTATTAAAGGTAAATATGTTAGGGCTGCTTATTAAGAGGTAAACATGGCTGAAGAAAAATGTAAATGCCCACCACCAGGATTACCTGCGTGGATGGGAACCTTTGCCGACCTAATGTCGCTACTAATGTGTTTTTTCGTTTTGCTCTTATCCTTTTCTGAAATGGATGTTTTAAAATTTAAACAAATTGCTGGCTCAATGAAGTTTGCTTTTGGTGTACAAAATAAAATTGAAGTAAAAGATATTCCTAAGGGGACCAGTATTATTGCTCAAGAGTTCCGTCCAGGAAAACCAGAGCCAACACCTATTGAAGTGATTCAGCAACAAACCATGGAAATGACTCAGCAAATGCTCGAGTTTCAAGCGGGCGATGAAACATCTGCAGGTGGTCGACAAGAGCAGCGTGGTACTGAGCGTGGTGGTCAATCTCAAAATACTGAAGATGCACTTTCACAACAGGCGATAGAGAAAGTCAAAGAAGACATAGAACAAGCGGCACAAGACCAAGTAAATGATCTAGTTAAGAAAATTGCTGAACAACTTGAGCAACAAATTCAAGATGGCGCTATAGAGCTAGAGTCACTTGGACAACAAGTCATTATTCGTATAAGAGAAAATGGATCTTTCCCTTCAGGGTCTGCATTCTTACAATCTAAGTTTTGGCCAGTAATATACGAAATTGGTGAATTATTAAATACCGTACCAGGTGAAATTATGGTTTCAGGTAATACTGATAACCGTGGTGTTGATTCTGAATTGTTTAGTTCTAACTGGGATTTATCGAGTAAACGAGCTGTCGCAATAGCGCATCAGCTAATTAAAGTACCCAATTTTGACCCTACTCGATTAGTGGTTGCAGGCCATGCTGATACCCGACCTTTAGTGCCAAATACTAATGCTCTAAATCGTCGACGTAACCGCCGTGTAGAGATTGCTATTAATCAAGGTAAGGCAAAAGAAACCGAGCGTATTGGTCTAACTAAAGAATAGAGGTCGTTACTTTAACTACCTCATACTAATGTAGCCATTTGCTATCGTAACTGTCGTCGTAATCGCTTTGTTAAAGTTACCATTAACCAAGTTAAAGCCAAATAAACTCAGTGTATTGGTATTACTAAAGACTAGAAACTAATACCTTAGTGGTAATTTTAAAACCTAATAGTTAACACTTAAAAAATATAGAAAAATAGTGTATAATCCGCGCCATTATTTTTTTGTCTTTTTTAGGTTATAACCGATGAAATTTATCGTAAAGCTTCAATCCGAGATCACTATTAAATCTCGCCCCGTCCGTAAACGTTTCACTAAAATTTTAGAAACGAATATTAAGAATGTATTACGTCGTATTGATGAGCAAGTCACTTCACGTACGAACTGGGACAATATTGAAGTTAATACTAAAGACAATTCACTTGAAAACCGTGAACGCTTGATTGAAGGGCTCAAGTGTATTCCTGGTATACCGATGTTTTTAGAGGTTCAACAATCTAATTTTATTGATGTTCATGATGTTTTTGAAAAAACATTAGCTGTTCACGCGAAAGCTATTGAAAATAAAACTTTTTGTGTGCGTGTTAAACGTACTGGTATTCATGATTTTAATTCAACCAAAGTAGAGGAATACGTAGGTGGAGGATTAAATAAAGCGGTTGAAAGTTCTAAAGTTAAGTTAAAAAATCCGGATGTTACTGTTCATCTTGAAATAAAAAATAAAGACTTATTTATTATTACTAAGCGTCATATTGGTTTAGGTGGCTTCCCCATTGCGACCCAAGAAGATGTACTGTCTCTTATGTCGGGTGGTTTTGATTCAGGTGTTTCAAGTTACCAAATGATAAAAAAAGGATCTCGAACTCATTATTGTTTCTTTAATTTAGGTGGTTCAGCGCACGAAGTAGGCGTTAAGCAAATTAGTTATTATTTGTGGAATAAGTTTGGTGCCTCACATAAAGTGAAATTCTTTGCTATTAATTTTGAACCTGTTGTCGCTGAAATATTAGGCAACGTTGAAAATAGTCACATGGGTGTGGTATTAAAGCGAATGATGGTTAGAGCTGCAACCAAAATTGCAAAGCGAGGTAAAATTCAAGCGCTTGTTACTGGTGAAAGTTTAGGACAGGTTTCAAGCCAAACCTTAACTAATTTAAATGTTATTAACCAAGTAACAGATACCTTAATATTACGTCCTTTAGCAGCTTACGATAAACAAGATATTATTAATATTGCTCGTAAAATAGGAACAGAAGAGTTTTCTAAAACTATTCCTGAATATTGTGGTGTTATTTCGAAAAAACCAACGGTCAAAGCGGTACTCTCTAGAGTTGAAGAGGAGGAAGGTAACTTCAATTTCGATATTTTAGACAAAGTAGTTAGCGAGACTCGTGTTTATGATATGCGTGATATTGGTAAAGAGAGTGAAGAAGAAATTCATGCGGTAGATCTTATTGAAAATATCCCTGCTAACGCCATAGTTGTTGATATTCGTAGTCCTGATGAAGAAGAAGAAAATCCATTGAATTTAGCTAATGTAGAAGTAAAGCATATACCATTTTATAAGCTATCTACCCAGTTTGGCGATTTAGATATGTCGAAAGATTATTTATTGTATTGTGATCATGGTGTGATGAGTAAACTACAAGCATTATACTTATTAGATAATGGTTTTAAAAATGTAAAAGTGTATCGTCCTTAACTTTTAAGCTTAAGTACTTGTTGCCATAGTCGAGTATTTTCGGGTGTGGCAACATTATTATTTTTACCTAGATGGTGAATGTAGCCGTTAATATAATCAATTTCTGTAGATCTATCCGCCAAAATATCACTCCGCATTGAAGAGCAGTTTTTCGCCGTTGCTAATGCTACTTGATAAACCATCGCTTGCAAGTCAGTCAATATTAAACCTATATTTTCAACTTGGCTCAATTCGATAATTTCAGTTAATAATAAGTTTATCTGTTTACTAAATCTCTTGTCATTTACCTCACCATTATCAATGTTATTAATAGCAGTAATAGGGTTTATTACACAATTTATTGCTAATTTAAACCACTGTTTTTTCTTGATATCTTGATGAAAGCATACTTGTGGGAGGGCGGAATTCAATTGACTGGTGAGTTGTTCTTGTTGGAGGGAACTTAGTTCACCAGAAAGTAGTCCAATGTCCGTTTGGCCTAATCCCGTGTGAGTTATTGTTAAAGGATTACTTCGAAAACTACCGTGGGTAGTTAACATAGCCATTATTACTTGTTTATTTGGTAATAATTTAGCTACAGGTTTAAAGGTTCCTAACCCGTTATGAGCTAGAATTACTATACAATGAAGGGGGATATCTTTAGCTATCTTTTTGATAGCACTGGCGATATGAAATGACTTTAGGCACAATAAAATGATATCAGCTGATTTTATATCTGTTTGGTTACTATAAATTAGTGGCTTATTTTTAGCGTGATTTTGTTCATAGGGGGTAAATTTATAACGAGTAGTCTTTAGCTCGTTTGAGCTAAGTGATTCTTGGTTTGAGGCAAGCAAAGTAACTTTATTATTTATATTAGTGTTAGCTGAAGCGCCAAGTGCAATATTATTTTGAGATAAATGATGGTACCAAAGTAAGCCCATTGCTCCTTGCCCAACGACTACAATATTATCTAACCTATTTGTCATACGTTTATTATTACCCTATTATGTATTTAATTCGTCAGCCGTTGTTATAGGCTCTTAGTTACCCTTTTACGAAAAAGAGTTACATATAACCATTTTGCCAATAAGAATAAGCTAATACCAACAATATCAGCGATAAAATCACCTAACTCACCACTTCTATAACCTAAAAACGATTGGCCAATTTCAGTTAAGGCGCCATAAAAAATAAGTAAAGGTATACAGAAAGGAAGTGACAACTTTATAACAGAGTGGCTAACCCAAGTTAAAATGAAAAAACTAGTTAAGTGCCCTATAGTATCTATTTCTGGAAATTGAAATATTCGTTTTCGTAATGGATCGGGTAAAAATTCATGTGCAAAGAGCAGCAATATGGATACGATAATTATGGTGATAAAAAAGTAATAATGTTGGCGAGCTTTCACAAGCAATCTGCAATTAAATAAGGAAGTATCTCGATACTAACATGTTTTATTCAGTATTTCCTTTGGCACGTTACTGCCAAGCATAGTCACCTTCTTTAGATGGTACTTTAGTTGCGTGTATTAAACGTGAGGGTATAATAGTGAATATTGAGTTAATTCAACCTAAAGTTAAAACTATAGAAGAGAAAAAAATTATGCCATCAATGGATATCGTATCAGAAACTGATTTAGAAGAAGTTAGAAATGCTGTCGACAATGCTAACCGTGAAATTACGACAAGGTTTGATTTTCGTGGTGTTGAAGCAAGTTTTGAGTGGAAAAAACCTAATGTCATTTTGAAAGCTGAAGGTGACTTTCAGTTAAAGCAAATGTGTGACATGTTAAGAAGCCAATTAACTAAACGTAACGTCGATGCAAAAGCTATGAACGTTGGTGATGCCAGTGCTACTGGTAGAAACTGGAGTCAGCAAGTAACTTTTAAAGAAGGTATTGAGCAAGATATGGCAAAAAAAGTCGTTAAGCTTATTAAAGGTGAAAAGCTAAAAGTACAAGCTGCTATTCAAGGTGAGCAAGTGCGTGTAACAGGTAAAAAACGAGATGATTTACAAGCGGTAATGCGTTTATTGAAAACTGCCGAGTTAGAGCAATCCTTCCAATATAATAACTTTAAAGACTAGGTTTTATTATATTCAGATGTATCTTTGATAGGGAATTGTTTGAGACAGACTAAATCTTTAATCAATAAAGCACCAAAAAGTATAAATTTTTGGTGTTTACTTTTATATCTAATATCTACCAGACTGCTCATTTATCGTGTTTTTATTTACTTGCTAAATTTCTTTAGATTTTCTACTTAACTATTTATATAGATAATATCTTCATGAGTAATTCTGTAATAAAGTATTATTGTAGCCTAGTTATCTTATCTCCTAAGTTTATTTATTCGTTTTTTACATTACATCCTCGTTAAAGTTCGTCTAACAGAATATATAGTCTTGAACGGTTCCTTATGCAGCAGCTCTACATAAATGAATTTTTATACAGTTCGGTAAGCAGCTAAGGTAATAGAAAACAGTATAGACGTCTATACGTTTAGATGTTGACATAGCTAGCAATCTAAGTAACATTATATGTCTCAATTATTAAGTGCTTTTTTGTTAGGTAGCGTTATGCCCATTAAAATTCCAGGTCAATTACCCGCTCTTTCTGTCTTAGATAACGAAAATATTTTTGTTATGTCTGAGTACCGTGCGGCAAATCAAGAAATTCGTCCGATGCAAGTAGCTATCTTGAACTTAATGCCTAATAAAATTGAAACTGAAGTACAAATTTTACGAATGTTATCGAATACGCCATTACAAATTAATGTCGAATTTGTTCGTATTCATAAGAATGTTTCTAAAAATACTCCTAAAGAGCACCTAGATAATTTTTATTGCCTATTTGATGATATTAAACATAAACAATATGATGGCTTGATTATTACTGGAGCACCTTTAGCGCTATTAGATTACTCTGATGTGAGTTATTGGGATAAAATTTGTGAAGTTTTTGACTGGGCGGATAAAAATGTAACCTCAACTATGTTTTCTTGTTGGGCTGCACATGCTGCTTTATATCACTATTATGGTTTAAACCGTCATTTACGTCAGAAAAAATTATCTGGTGTTTATCAGCACTATCCACTGGACAGTAAAGAAGCGTTAACGCGTGGTTTTGATGAGAATTTTAATGTACCACATTCTCGTTATGGTTATATAAACCAAGCGGATTATCAAAGTGTTGATGAGCTTAATGTCTTAGCGCAATCACAAGATGCTGGCGTGTATTTAGTGGCAAGTAAAAACAAGCGACAAGTGTATCTTACTGGTCATCCTGAATATGACACAGCTACCTTACATGAAGAGTATCTTAGAGATATTAAAAAAGATGCTGATACCCAAGTGCCAATCAACTATTATCAAGATAACAACGTTAATAATAAACCAGTAGGCTCATGGCGCAGTCATGGTAGTTTGCTCTTTACTAACTGGTTAAATTATTATGTTTATCAAATAACGCCTTACCAATTAGATGCTGATCATATTAATTCAACACTAATGAAATAGTACGTTAAGTACTACAATTATCTTATTCTTTAAATAGTTACTCCTGGATTTAACAATGAAAAAACATCCATCTTTTGCCTTATTCGAACAGCAACTTGCTAAAAACATTCTAATTCTTGATGGTGCCATGGGTACTATGATCCAAGCGTACAAATTTGAAGAACAAGACTTTAGAGCAGAGCGCTTTGCTGATTGGCATACTGATGTTAAAGGCAATAACGATATGTTAGTGCTTACTCAGCCTGAAATTATTAAAGCGATTCACCTTGAGTACCTTGAAGCGGGCGCAGATATTCTTGAAACCAATACCTTTAATGCAACGACTATTGCCATGGCCGATTACGACATGCAAGAGTATAGTGCTGAGATTAACCGAGTTGCCGCACAAATTGCACGCGAAGCTGCTGATGAGTACACTAAAAAGAACCCAGACCGTCCACGTTTTGTTGCTGGTGTTTTAGGGCCAACTAACCGTACCTGTTCGATTTCTCCTGATGTAAACGATCCAGCATATCGTAACGTTACTTTTGATGAATTAAAAGATGCCTACATTGAATCAACATTAGCCTTGATTGAAGGGGGTAGTGACATTATTTTAATTGAAACTATTTTCGATACCTTAAATGCTAAAGCTGCAGTATTTGCGGTAGAAACTGTCTTTGACCAATTAGGTGAACGTTTACCTGTAATGATTTCAGGGACGATTACTGATGCCTCAGGACGTACTTTATCAGGACAAACTACCGAAGCATTTTATAACTCACTTCGTCATGCTAAGCCGGTTTCATTTGGTCTTAACTGTGCGTTAGGCCCGGTTGAATTACGCCAATATGTTGCTGAATTAAGCCGTATTTGTGATACAGCTGTTTCTGCTCATCCCAATGCTGGTTTACCGAATGCCTTTGGTGAATATGACTTTACCGTAGAAGACATGAACACTCATGTAGAAGAATGGGCTTCGTCAGGTTTTTTAAATATTATTGGTGGTTGTTGTGGTACTACGCCTGAGCATATTAGAGGCATGGCTGACACGGTTGCCCTTGTTCAGTCGAAAGGCATCAAACCACGTAAAGTTGAAAAACGTCAAATTGCTTGTCGTTTATCGGGTTTAGAAGCATTAACGATTAACAAAGATAGCCTGTTTGTTAACGTGGGAGAGCGTACTAACGTTACCGGCTCTGCTATGTTTAAGCGCTTAATTGTCGAAGAAGAGTACGATAAAGCCATTGCTGTCGCTTTACAGCAAGTAGAGAACGGCGCACAGATTATTGATATCAACATGGATGAAGGTATGTTGGACTCAAAAACCGCTATGGTACGCTTTTTGAACCTGATTGCTGGTGAGCCAGATATTGCTAAAGTGCCAATTATGATTGACTCCTCTAAGTGGGACATCATTGAAGCGGGTCTTAAGTGTATTCAAGGTAAAGGTATTGTTAACTCTATCAGTCTAAAAGAAGGTGAAGAAAACTTCCGCCATCAAGCTGAATTACTGCGTCGTTACGGCGCTGCCGTTATTGTTATGGCTTTTGATGAAGAAGGACAAGCTGATACACGTAAACGTAAGTATGAAATTTGTCATCGTGCTTATCACATGCTTGTTGATGAAATTGGCTACCCGCCAGAAGATATTATTTTTGATCCTAATATTTTTGCTGTTGCTACCGGTATCGAAGAGCATAATAATTACGCGGTTGACTTTATCGAAGCGGTTGATGATATAAAGAAAAATCTGCCTTATGCGATGATCTCGGGTGGTGTATCAAATGTTTCTTTCTCATTTAGAGGAAACAATCCAGTACGTGAAGCAATTCACGCGGTATTTTTATACTACGCCATTAGAAATGGCATGGACATGGGCATTGTTAACGCTGGTCAGTTAGCTATTTACTCAGACTTACCTGCCAATCTAAAACAAGCGGTAGAAGACGTTATTAGCAACAGTGATGACGGTGCGACTGAGCGTTTACTTGATATTGCCCAAGAATTTCATGGTAAAGCGGGTGGACACGTCTCAAAGACTGATTTAACTTGGCGAGAACTGCCGATTAATGCGCGTTTATCCCATGCGTTAGTTAAAGGTATTAATGAATTCATTATCGAGGATACTGAAGAAGCTCGCTTAGCGGCAGAGCGTCCCTTAGATGTTATTGAAGGGCCATTGATGGATGGCATGAATACCGTCGGTGATTTATTTGGTGCCGGTGAGATGTTTTTACCGCAAGTAGTCAAATCAGCGCGAGTAATGAAACAAGCGGTTGCTTACTTAAATCCTTATATCGAAGAGGGTAAAACTGAAATAAGCACCAATGGTAAAGTTTTGCTCGCTACAGTTAAAGGTGATGTACACGATATCGGCAAAAATATTGTTGGTGTAGTACTGCAATGTAATAACTATGAAATTATCGATTTAGGTGTGATGGTTTCTTGTGATGATATTCTGCGCGTCGCCAAAGAAGAGAATGTTGATATTATTGGTTTATCAGGCCTAATTACGCCATCGCTTGATGAAATGGTCTATGTTGCTAAAGAAATGAAACGTACCGGTTTGAAACTGCCTTTATTAATTGGTGGTGCAACTACGTCAAAAGCTCATACGGCAGTAAAAATTGAACCTCAATATGATGAGCCAGTAGTCTATGTATCGAATGCCTCTCGCGCAGTATCTGTGGTAAGTAACTTGTTATCAAGTGAGCATAAAGCAAAGTTCTTTGCCAGTACCAAAGATGAGTATGAGCGTGTACGTGTTCGCCATTATAAAAAAGGCCCACGTTCAAGTTTAATTAGTCTTGAAGCTGCGCGTGCTAATGCCACTAAAATTAATTATGAAGGTTACACACCAAAAAAACCTAACAAGTTAGGGGTAACGGTACTTGATAATATCGATTTGAACGAAGTTAGAAGATATATCGATTGGACGCCATTTTTTATGACATGGCAGATGTCGGGTAAATATCCACTTATTTTAAAACATGAAGTGATTGGCGTTGAAGCAACCAGCTTATTTAATGATGCTAACGCTATGCTTGATGATGTTATCAACAATAAAAAAATATCTGCTAGAGCGGTATTTGGTTTGTTTCCTGCAAACAGTAATCAAGATGATATACAGCTATACACGGATGAAAGTCGTCAGGAAAAATTAATCAGACTTCATCAACTACGTCAACAAAGTAAAAAACCTGCAGGGCAGTTCAACCGTTGTTTATCTGATTATATAGCACCAGAAGACTCAGGTATTGAAGATTATGTTGGTGCTTTTGCGGTATCAGCAGGTTTTGGTGTTGAAGATTTAGTAAAAGTTTTTGATGCGGATCACGATGCGTATAATTCAATATTACTCAAAGCGGTAGCTGATCGATTAGCGGAAGCGAGTGCTGAATATTTGCATGAAAAAGTGCGTAAAGAATATTGGGGTTTTGCACCTGATGAAGATCTAAATAATGACGCGTTAATTCGTGAAAGTTATCAAGGTATTCGACCAGCGCCAGGTTATCCTGCTTGTCCTGAGCATACTGAAAAAGGTTTATTGTGGGATTTACTTAATGTTAAAGAAAATATTGATATGGATCTTACTTCAAGTTATGCCATGTGGCCCGGTGCTGCGGTAAGTGGTTGGTACTTCTCTCATCCAGAATCAAAGTACTTTGCCGTAGCAAAACTGGCTAAAGATCAGGTACTCGATTATGCCGCACGTAAAGGTCTGACGGTAGAACAAGCAGAACGTTGGTTATCTGCAAACTTAGACTACGAACCAGAATAAGTTTAACCTGAATAAGTTTAATCTGAATAAGTTCAGTAGGAATAATAAGACTGAACTTATTCGTTGTTTTAACTGGAGAGTATATTAGTTATTTCATTATCTATTTTAGTACTACAAATTTAACCTAACAAAAAAAGGCTACACGTTGATTTAATCAAAGTGTAGCCTTTTTTTCTACTGATAGTGTACTAATTGATATCTATTTAGTTAATCTTTATTCCGTTAAGGTGTACTCATAATGTTTTGCGACACGGCAAGCACTTCACTAACTTTGTCGGCTTATATCTTAGTTTATCTCTAAGTTAAGCTGAGTGAAATAAGTCTGTCTGTGGTACAACAAACTTATTATTAAATTTGGCTGATAACACACCTTTGCGACGAGCAAGGGCAACTTGTAGTTTTTTAGCTACTTTGGCGATAGCCACATATAATTGTTTGTCAGAAGCGTTTACGGTAACTTTTTCTCCTTCATACAAGGTTGTTACTTCCAGCTTTTGTAGATGCGGCTCAACGGTAATTGTCGAGTTTAACGTCATGATTGATGGATAATGTTTAGAGATTTTCGCAAACTTATTCTCGATAGATTGCTTGATACCTTCAGTTATTTCAACGTGGTGTCCAGAAATTTTAATCTTCATAGTCTTACCTCTTTTGTTATCTTTAAACTTTGTCTTCACCTTCATATTCCTCCTTCAGTCATAAAAATGCAATAGAAAAAAGCTAGAAAAATGCAATTAAATATAACTTGTGTTTAGCTCTGCTTTAGTCATTTTTTGGGCATGAAAAATGCAGATTGAAATATATAAGAAAGTGGTGTGATAGTTATTTAATTTGTTATTCAAATAATTGATAAAACTAAACTAAACTAAACTAAAGAAAGGACAAGTAAAGTAAGTTACTTGCCGTTTTTATAATCTTGGTAGCTACTGGGTAATAATTAATACTTGTTCAACACGTTATTCAAAATGCCTATCAAAGAAATCTATGATGGTCGTGTTTAAATGCACTTTCACTTTTTTACTACGCATACTATGTTTACTACCAGGGTAGGTCATTAATTCAAACAACTTGCCTTTATCTTGTAAGCCTTTAATTAACTTAGTGGTGTTGGTAAACAATACGTTGTCATCAGCCATTCCATGATAAACCATCATAGGGCCATTTAAGCCGTCAATATAAGGAAATACACTACTTTGCTTATAGCCTGTAGCATTCACTTTAGGGTGATTTAAATAACGTTCAGTGTAGTGGGTATCGTAGAGCATCCAATCAGTTACTGGCGCGCCACTTACGCCAGCTTTGAAGTAATTACCTGCTTTAAACATAGTCATTAACGCCATATAACCACCGTATGAATGTCCAAAAACACCGATACGCTCCTTATCAACATAAGGTAACGAATGTAGATATTTTACACCAGTAATTTGATCGGTAACTTCAACTTGACCAAGCGTCTCATATATTGGAAATTCAAAAGCGGTACCGCGGTAGTTAGAACCACGATTATCAAGCTGATAAACAATATAACCTTGCTGTAGCATGTATTGCGTTATATCGGCACCTTTCCATGAGTTAGTAACGAGCTGTGCGTGAGGACCACCATAAACTCTTACAATCACGGGATACTTTTTGCCTGGTTTCATGTTTTTAGGTTTATACAGCTTGTAGTATAAATCCGCTTGCCCGTCATCAGATTTTAATGAACCAAACTCAGGCATAACTAAATCATCATAATATGGAGCTACAGGATGATCAGCACTTATCTTATTTTCAGCGAGCCAAGTAATATGTTCACCAGTAGCGAGGTGTAAACTTACCTGTTTAGGCGTTTTAGTATTTGAAAAACTATCAATGTAACTTTCACTGGTAGCGCTAAATTTGATACTATGAAAGCCATTACGCTTGGTAATACGCTGAACATTCTCAGGTGATTTACCACTAAGAGGAACTTTATATAAATGGCGTTCAAGGGGAGTGTCAGCACGACCAGTAAAGTAAACCCAGCCATTTTTTTCATCAATACGCGTCAGAGAATCAACTACCCAGGCGCCTTTAGTCAATTGTGATATCAATTCACCTTTTAAATTATAATGATAAAGGTGTTTGTATCCGTCACGCTCAGAAGCCCAGATAAAGGTTTTATTATCACTTAAAAAAGTTAAATCTTTATGCAGGTTAAGCCAATGGGTAGATGTTTCTGTTAATAAAGTCTTTTGACGACGCTTTTTTAGGTCATAGGTTTTTAATACTAAGATTTTTTGATCACGACTCTGCCATTGATAAGATAACTTCTTACTATCAGTTAACCATTTTACTCTTGGTAGATAAATATCCTTGTTTTCACCCATATCAACAAAGCGAATCTTCTTACCTTGAATATCAGTAACAGCTAATTGAATATGAACATTATTAGTACCTGTTGCTGGATAGCGTTGTTCAATTAGCTCAATTTTTTCAGCATATATCTCGTTACGAATAACTATCTTTACCGGTGTTTCATCAACACGTAAAAAAGCAATATGCTTTTCATCGGGTGACCACCAATAACCGGTCATGCGCGCCATCTCTTCTTGAGCTACAAATTCACTCATGCCGTTTTTAATCGTGCTAGCACCATTGATAGTTAACTGACGTTCTTCACCTGAAACGATATTTAATACATATATATTTTGTTCACGGATGTATGAAACATAATTACCTTTCGGTGAAAATTTTACGTCTGTTTCAAAGCCTGCTGTTTCGGTTAAGCGTTTAGCTGTTTTAGTCGCTAAATGGTAATAGTAAATATCTCCATTAAGCGGGAATAATAATGCGCTTCCATCTTGTGAAAATTGGTATTCCATAATACCAACACCGAAGATTCTTTGGCGTTCACGGCGAGCTTTCTCTTCATCAGATAAACTTTCTGGACCACTAAACAGTGATTGTGAATCAACCAGTAATTTATTTTCTTTACTAGTTAAGTTGTATTCCCATAAATCGTAACGGTATAAGTCTTCCGCTTTACCTTGGAGATAAGTTACTCGTGTTCCGTCAGGAGAAAATTTTAATGATTTGGGTGTTTGACCATTAAGAGAAGGGGAACTATAAATACGTTCAATGGTTAATTGCTCTTCCTTTGTCGAAGCGGCGGATACTTTGATATTTTTATCTATTGCGTTAGCGTTTGTATTTAGCGGTAAGGCTAATAAAAAAGTAAGCACGACAAGTGCTGTTTGAACAGTAAATTTCATAGGACAGTTATCTTATTAAGTTGTTTAAATCATATGTGAATAGGTGATTTTGTAAGTTGAGCCTATGACATCCATATTAATTATATGGAAGTTATTGTCTTTAAACTTAACACGAGTGCAAGTTTTGATATGAAAATTTATTTCATAACATGCAGTTTATATTAGTTAAACTGCATATTATTCAATTTTATAGAGGCTATTTTATTAGTTCAATAAGCTCATGTATGGTTTTAACAGCCTTAATATTAGCGCCCAACCCTTCCATTGATTTATGATAATTTCGATAAGGAATATATATTTCAGTGAAGCCATGTTGCGCTGCTTCTTTAACGCGAGGTACGCCACTATCTATTGGCCTAACATCCCCATTTAGACTTAATTCACCCATAATACAGGTATTTCGAGGGATAACAAAATCATTAAGACTGCTTAATAATGCTGATACCAAAGCTAGATCGATACAAGTTTCAGACTCATCAATTTTTAATCCACCAACAATATTAAAAAAGGTATCGTGATATATCTTCGTTTTGGTATGTTTACGCAAGATCCCCGTTAACATTTTAATTCTATTCATGTTTAGACCTACACAGACACGTTGTGGAAATTCTGCTTCAGTTTCAGTCGTTAAACATTGAATTTCTAACAACAGGTTTCGGTTACCTTTACGAATACAGGTAATCGTTGAACCAGGCGATTCTGTACTAGAGCCTGATAGGAAAATTTCACTAGGATTATCAACACTAAGCATACCGCGCTCACACATTTTAAAAATACCGACGGTATCAATATCACCAAAGCGGTTTTTATTAGCTCTTAAGGTACGAATTTGTCCATCGTTTGTATCTATGTGTAATAGGGCATCAACGATATGAACAAGGGTTTGTGGACCGGCAATTTCATTGTTTTTATTTACATGAGCAATAAGAAACATGGTGACATCGTTTTGTTTACAATATTGTGTTAACACTTGTGCAGCACCTTTTACTTGGGAAGGTGAGCCAGGACTACCATTAGCATTTTCAGTAACAACAGCTTGAATAGAATCAATGACAGCAAACTTTATTTTTTTCGTTTCGAGCTCTTCAATGATTGATTCTACACTGGTTTCTGAAAGTAAATAAAGGTTGTCTTCGTTATAATCTAATTTTAAACGCTGTACACGATTTTTAAACTGGGACAATGACTCTTCAGCAGTACAATATAATGATGCGGTTGTTTGTGACATGCGAGCGACAAGATCTGAAAGTAGCGTAGTTTTCCCTGCACCCGGATCACCAGAAATAATATTTACCGAGCCTGTTGTTACGCCACCACAAAGTACGCGGTCTAATTCACCTATGCCAGTAAGCTGCTTTTCTGCGTCAGTAGTTTTTATCTCATTAATCTTTTTAGAACCGCCGCCAGTTAAGCCAGCATAGCCGCCAGTAGTGCCTGAACGAGTAACCGAACTTTTACTGGTTAACTTAGGCATCTTCATTTCAACCAAGGTATTCCATGCACCACAGCGGCATTGTCCTTGCCATCGGGTGTAATTCATACCGCAATCTGTACATACAAATTCGATTTTTGCTACTTTTGCCATCTAGGTTTTACCACCTTTTAAACGATAATATGACTATAATAAGAGCCTATTATCGAATAATATTATATTAATTAAACTATTTTTTATGTTATTTATAATGCTTTAATAAAAAAATTACTTTAGGCAAATTGAATCGTCTTGATTGAGTACAATCATTGAGAGGCATAGAAATTGCTTAATTTATAATGATACAGTCTATTAGGTTATAATTATTTTTATTTTTTGTCTAAACTAAAAAGAGTAATATCAATTATAACTTAACAATAACGCTATAATTAAGCGTTAAAAATTTGTTAATCAAGAAGTTAATAATAAAACTATGAATAAAGATTTCAGAAAACATCATAAAATCATTGATAATTTTCGTGGTGAGGTCAACAAAACAAATTTTGAAGCTAATTATAGTGCTGTAACTGAGCACCTTAATAAAACTGAAAAATTTTTATTAAAAATGGAATTAAAACGCTTATCAGGTACTTGTACGCGCGCAATAGATTTACGTGGCTTGGTCAATGGTGAATGTCAGTTATTTGACTTTCAAGGTCAAAGTCATTTTTTAGATGATGTTGCTATCTCAACCTTCAAAGAAAATGTAGCGATGTATGGCGGTTATACTTTTGGTGTCTATGAAGTAGTAAAAAATGCTAAAAATAGTTTTCGAAATATATATCAAAATGAACAGACTAGCCCTACCACCATTGAGGATAAGGATAAGGATAATAATAAGAAACCTGTAATAGAAAAGCTCCAATACCCAGCTAAATTACATTTATTAGCAAACTATCCCAACCGCACCGAAGAGCGAATGAACTTTGCTATTCCTATCACATTAACCATAGTGAATAAGCAACAGATTTTAACAACAAGTATTGATTTGAGTGTGAAGGGCATCAAGTTTAAATTGATTAATGAACTTTTTTTATTTAAAGGTGATCAATTAACTATTGGGTTTACGGGATTAGAGCAAGAGTTTCAATTTAGTAAAGATAGTTTTTTTTATTTTGAAGTTAGAAATGTTGTACGTGACTCAGGTACTCAAATTATTGGTTGTCAGCGTATAGATATTCCTAAAAATGATAGTTTTCAGCATTTTTTAGTTGGTTATATCCAAGGAAATAAACGCCGATATAAAATCAATTTAGATAATAGTTTATTAGCACTACAGGCGAGAAGTATTGAACAGTATGCATTAGTTAAATTAAATGAATTAGTTATATTCATGCACAGTACCAATGTGAATAAAACTTCGCCTCGCTATGCTTTAACGACCAAAAATAATCAAAAGCTTTATCAATATTGGCGAGATGAGAAAAAACGTTCGGCATTACATTACCTTATTAATGCTGACCGACTCCAACGTTTAAAAGTATTACAGCAGCAAGGGAAGAGTTTATTAGTCTTTAGTTTTATTCATCAGCACAAAGGTCATAAATTTTTCTATACCGTAGATGAAGGGCAGGTAAAGCATGATAATGCTTTTTTTATGCAATTTTTAGCTTTTGCTGCCAGTAAAGGTACTTTTGCTATAACAGCGTTAAAATCTCATGAAATAGATCCAGCACAAGCATATTCGCCTTTTACTTTATCAACAGCTATTACTAAGCAGCAAAACTATCTAAATCCGCCATTAACAGAAGAAGTAGTTGATATTATTGCTAATCTACCCTATGTAATTACAGCAGTCGACGTTACTGATAGCAGTGAAATTAGTGATTATCAAGATCTTGGCTATGCTGGTATTGATCTCGAACGACTTAAAATTTTTGGTCATAAATATGATGATAATGACAATAGAGTCGACGAAATAACGTTAGGTTATGGTCATCAACGTCAAGAGGTACGCTTTAAGTATCAGACTCCAGCTATTATTGAATGCGAAGCTTTGCATTGGTCTGGACAGTCAGCAGATTTTTCTGTCTCTGGATTAAAAGTTGATTTAGAAAACCCATCGGTTCTATCTAAGGGCGATATCGTCTATTTAACCTTTCCAAAATTACAGAAAATAACCTCAGCGTTTGATCTAAAGCAATTACCTTATAAGGTCATCAGGATCAGTAAAGATAAAAAAGTGGTTAATCTGCGCGTTTCCGTTAAGGAACATCAGCATATAGGTCGTTCTTTTTTCAAATTACTCATTGATAAGAATAAAAATAAATTAACCCCTGATGAATATGCCATGTTGATACCTGGTTTATCTGGCGCACTTAGGACTTTGTATGCCGTAAATATGGCAATACCGACTGCTATGGTGCAATCTAGTGGTAGCCGTTATAAATTAGAAACCTTAGTCGCTGGACAATATGGTTATCAAAGTCATAAAAACTTACTTTCAGTAATGTTACGATTAAGTGACCGCCATGGTTATTATAATTTATATCCTTTATTAGGTGATTTGCAGGTTAGAAACTTACTCGATCAACAGATGAAAAAGCTAGTTGCAAGTGATACTGCAATTAGTAAACTCATCTATATTGCTATAAATCCGAGTATTACCGATATAGATAAATCGGTAACTATAAAGCAAGTAAGTGAATTCAATACGCCTCTAATGAGACGTTTTTTTATTAAAAAGTCCTTGAAAGAAGGTGATTTTTATAGTTTGCAATTAAAACTGTCGCGAAGTGATGAAGCACATATGGAACATTTGAATCCTGAACTAGCTTATATAGGCTCTTATGCAATACATCGTGGTAAGCAACTTGAACAAGATATATATAGTGTTGCAGGGGTAGTTCAGTTAATTGATGTCACACAAGAAACGTTGTTAAGGCATGAGTTGATTACATCGTGAAATTGATAGAAAAAGTAGCATTAAAAAAGCTTAAACTAGGGTCTGTTGATCTTTCGAGGTTGTTTTGCAGCTATTTGTTAGGTATTTATACAAGGCAGAGCCTTTGTAATGTGGTTATTCCACATAAAAAGGCGATA